>JAGQYZ010000527.1 GCA_020435865.1 Aequorivita sp.
TATCTTCCTTTTAAAAAAAAACGGTGTTTAACGAGAATTTTATTTCGGTTTCACCAAAGAATGAACTTATAAAAAAGCTCATTCCATATTACTATTTCTATAAAACCTTTGATTCTGATTTTTATAAGCAATTCAATTACTATCCACACTATCGCCTTGGCTTGACGGTTCATAAAAACAGTCAGGTTACTTGGGATTCAAAATCAAGAATTACTACACATAAAAAGGGACAAACTACCATTTTACTTACTAAAAACATAAAAAAAAGACGTGTTGCAAAGGATTATGGCATTATTGATAAAATCTGTATTGCCTTTGAGCCTTTGGGTCTCAATTGCTTTATAGATGTTCCTTTAAATGCGATATCAACAGAGACCCTTTCTTATTTTGATTATTTTGGGGAGGAATTTTTAGCGGTTTGTGAATCTGTTTTTAACACTTCTGATGTGAGCCAAAAAATTGAGGTATTAGATTCCTTTTTCATAAGCAAATACAGTAAATTTTCCGAAAATAGAATTATCAAGGCTGTTGAACTATTACTGAAAACTTCAGAATCATTAACAATCCAAACCCTTTCCGATTTAGTGGGTGTCAATAGAAAAACCTTAAACCGTCTTTTTCAAAAGCATTTGTGCTGTTCGCCAAAAACATTTAGGCAAAGCATAAAATTCAGAAAAGCTTTTAATCAATATCAAGAAACAGATTCGTTCCAAAATCTTACTCATATTGCTTATGACAACAATTATTATGACCAATCAGAGTTTATTAACCACTTTAAAAAATTGACTGGTCAGCCTCCAAAATCACTTTTTTCATCCATCGAGAAAATGGGCTCGTTCGATATTTATTGGACAATAAATGAACCAAGGTTGTCCCAAATAACCAATTAATACGTTTTCAATAGGGCTACTTTTGAAATAAAACTAGGTCTTTTGAAAAAATCAGTTTTATATATTGGAATAGCTTTGTTGGCAATTCTACTTCAAATTGTAAAGGATATCTATCCAACTACTACATTGATTTTGAGGTATCAGCTTTGTACTTATGAGTTTCAAGATATAAAAGAGAATCTGCAAAAAAAAGATTTAATAGTATATACAAATGAAAAAGAGCTTGACACTTTTTTCATACAAATTAAAAATTCCTGTTGCCATAAAAACCAATAATTATGAAACTTCAAATTGAAAATTTAACAAAAACATATCCAAATGGCGTAAAAGCAATGGATGCTATTTCATTACAAATTGGTATAGGAATGTTTGGGCTTTTGGGTCCCAATGGCGCTGGAAAATCATCGTTGATGCGGACGCTTGCCACTTTGCAATTACCAGATAAAGGGGCTCGAGATTTTAATGGGTTGAATGTGCTTCAAAACCCCATGGAATTGAGAAAACAACTGGGCTACCTTCCACAAGATTTTGGTGTTTATCCAAAACAGTCCGCAAGAAAACTGTTGGATTATTTTGCGCTTTTAAAAGGTATTTCTTCAAAAAAAGAAAGGGATGAAAGTATAGAATATGTTTTGGAGCTGACAAATCTCACGGAGGTTCAAAAGAAAAATGTAAGCGAGTATTCTGGAGGATTGAAACAACGTTTTGGCATTGCCCAATTGCTGCTCAATAAACCCAAATTGATTATCGTGGATGAGCCAACTGCTGGACTTGACCCAGAAGAACGCCATCGGTTTTTGAATGTGTTACGTGCCGTTGGCTCGGAACATATTGTTTTGTTTTCTACTCACATCGTGGAAGATGTTACCGATTTATGTACAGATTTGGCCATTATGGATAAAGGTAAAGTACTCAAGAGTTCTACACCCAAAAGAGCTATTGAAGCATTAAATGGAACTATTTGGTCAAAAACAATTGCTACAAGGGAGTTGGGCGATTACCAATCAGATTATGATATTATATCATCACATTATACTGAAAACAATCAATTGGTCATAAGGGTTTTTTCAAAAGTGCAACCAGATGCAACATTCAAAACAAGTAACCCCAATCTGGAAGACGTCTATTTCGTAACCTTAAACCATACTGTTTGATATGCTGTCTTTCATCTATTTATACGAACTTAAATATTGGCTACGGAAACCAATAATCTACATCTATTTTGGTGTGTTCTTTTGCTTTTCGTTGATTTCTTTTTTAGGAACTGGCGGCTTTTTTGATGAACCTATTAAAGCAACTGAAATTGTACGATTGTTGAATTCGCCGCACGAACTCAACTATCTGTTTCAATATTTGGGCAAGTTGTTTCTCTTTCTTATTCCTGCCATCATAGGGATAAGCATTTATAAAGATTTTAAGCATAAGGTATATCCTATTTTATATTCCTATCCAATTAATAAAAAAGCATATTTAACAGGGAAATTTTTAGGAGCATTTACCATTGTTGTAC
>JAGQYZ010000528.1:0-408 GCA_020435865.1 Aequorivita sp.
CTATGGCTTTTCTATGGCTTTTCTACGGGTGATCCTCGGGGTTGACCCGTCCTAAAATAACTATTGACCTGGCAGCATATTTGTTATGGTAGTTAGCCATAGGGAGATAAAACAAGAAAAGCCATATCACTGTATAAATACATTGTGATATGGCTCCTTGTAAAGTAAACTTTTACCAACCAATATGCCCGAGGGCTTATTCTAGGCAAGTTTATTATACCCTTGCGGTTGTGGCTTACTTACACGGGTTTCGCTTTTGTAATTTCCATCTTCCGTGAGGTTGATGCCATTTTTCAAAAACTTACCGAAAACTTTTTCCAATCTCAGTACTAATAATCTAAAGATCGTGAGTACCTCAAGCAATCAAAAAAAGCCTGTAAAGTGTTTTCTCTTTATTTTTTCAAATCT
>JAGQYZ010000528.1:479-1914 GCA_020435865.1 Aequorivita sp.
TACTTTAGTTTATCAATTTGGCTGTAACACCATTTTTGATACTGCTAATATAGAACGGAAAATTGAATAAACAAGTAATTAGGACTCTTTAAAAATCCACAGGTTACAAACATTGCTTATCAACAATTGTTCATAAAAAAAGCCCTGTAAAAACAGGGCTTTTGAGGGTTTTCAACAAAGAATAAACTACATACGTTTTTCTTTGATACGGGCTTTTTTCCCGGTAAGACCTCTAAAGTAATAGATACGGGCTCTGCGCACGCTACCTTTCTTGTTGATCTCAATTTTTTGTAGTGCTGGCATATTAAGTGGGAATATACGTTCCACACCAACAGTACCACTCATTTTACGGATTGTAAAGGTTTTGGTAATACCCGTTCCTTTAACTTGGATTACCACACCTCTAAAGAACTGGGTTCTTGTTTTTTCACCTTCACGGATTTCGTAGTAAACTGTGATGGTATCACCAGCTCCGAATTCAGGAAATTCTTTTTTTGTAACAAATTCGTCTTGTACAAATTTTATTAACGCTTCCATTTTGTTAAATTGATAAGGTTTAAATTAAAACAACATTCGCGGTTTTCGCCAGAGGTTGGATTAAGTGGGTGCAAAAGTAAGGAATTAATCTTATGAAGCAAGACTAATTCTTTTTTTTTACGCTATGAAATTTTTAATATTATTTGGAATCTACAATCCACTTATTTATTTTATTATTAAGTAATTCCAGAGGAATACAGCCCGTTTCCAAAACTTGATTGTGGAATTCTCCGATTTTGAATTTTTCGCCCAATTCTTTTTCAGCTTTGTGGCGAAGCTCCAAAATCTTTAACTGCCCTATTTTATATGCCAATGCCTGTCCAGGATTTGCCATATAACGTTCTATTTCTGAAATAATTCCCGCTTCAGGTTCGGCTTCATTTTCTAGGCAATATTCAATAGCCTGCTCGCGCGTCCAACCTTTGGAGTGCATTCCGGTATCAACGACCAGACGTACGGCACGGTGCATTTCTGCACCAAGCATTCCGAAGTATTGGTATGGATCTGTATAAAGGCCTAATTCTTTCCCAAGCGATTCGCTGTAAAGTGCCCAACCTTCGCCATAACCACTATAAAAAAGTGTTTTGCGGAACATTGGCAATTCATTATTTTCTTGAGTTAGGGAAATTTGATAATGGTGGCCTGGAATGGCTTCGTGTAAAAATAAGGATTCATCACTATAAACATTGTATTCTGAAGCATTTGGAATGGGTACATAAAAAATTCCTGGGCGCGTACCGTCCAAACTTCCTGAGTTGTATTCGGCACTTGCAGAATTCTCGCGGAATTTTTCAGTTTGTTTTACCTCAAAAGGAGTTTTCGGTTTTTTGTCGAAAAGCACATTTAACTTTGGTTTCATCGTGTTGTAAATTGCATAGAAATGGTCGATAATCTGTTG
>JAGQYZ010000529.1 GCA_020435865.1 Aequorivita sp.
CTATGCTTTGGAATTGCACAATCGCAATCTTTGAAGGGAAAAGTAACAGACCCAAACAATAACCCATTGGAAAACGTGGCGGTTTTTGACCGTAACTCAGGCAACCACACCCACACCGATTCCTCTGGAAAATTTTCACTTGAAAATGTGAAAGAAAACGACAACATTAGTTTCTCCATTTTAGGTTTTGCAAACTTTGACTATTCGGTTACGGCTGAAAGTTTTTCGGAACCAATAGATATTAATTTGGCAGAAGCCTCGGTCTCTTTGGAACAAGTAACTATAACACGCGAAGTAAACACACTTAGCCAAATTGTTGCTGTAGATTTAAATACTGCACCCGTAAAATCATCACAAGAAATCCTTCGGAAAGTTCCCGGACTTTTCATCGGCCAACACGCTGGTGGTGGAAAAGCGGAACAAATATTTTTGCGCGGTTTCGATATAGACCACGGAACCGATATTAATCTTTCTGTAGATGGCATGCCCGTTAATATGGTTTCGCACGCACACGGGCAAGGGTATAGCGATTTGCACTTTGTAATTCCAGAAACCATCGATAAAATTTCCTTCGGAAAAGGTCCATACAATGCAGAATATGGTGATTTTGCAACTGCCGGATTTGTAAACTTTAAAACTCTGGACAAGCTCGACAAAAGTTCTGTTTCAGTTGAATATGGACAGTTTGATGCTTTTAGAACCGTGGGGCTTTTTAATCTTTTAGACTCAAAAAACAGCAATGCTTATGTAGCGGCTTCTTTAAACACTTTCAACGGACCTTTCGAATCTCCGCAGAATTTCAACCGTTTTAATATAATGACGAAATACAATTTAAGATTGCCAGACAACCAAAAGCTAACGCTCACCGCTTCGCATTTTCAAAGCAAGTGGGATGCTTCGGGACAAGTTCCTCAGCGTGCAATTGACGATGGTTCAATTGGCCGTTTTGGTGCTATTGACGATACCGAAGGCGGTAATACGAGCCGAACGAATTTCTTGATCAATCATTCAAAATTGCTTTCGGGCAACAAAAAATTGACCACGAACGCCTATTTTTCGCATTACGAATTTGAGCTGTTTTCAAACTTCACCTTTTTCTTGGAAGATCCCATAAATGGCGACCAAATTGCACAGCGCGAAAAGCGAAATATTATGGGTTTTCAAACTGCGCTTTCAGATAAAATAAATAATGAAAGCTTTGACTTTGGTTATACCGCAGGAATTGGGGTTCGTTATGATGATGTAAACAATGACGAGCTTTCGCACGTAAAAAACCGTTATGAAATTTTGGATAGACTTGCTTACGGAAATGTGGACCAAATAAACAGTTTTGCATTTTTGAATACAGAATTTGGGTTTGGCGATTTCAAAATAAATCCAGCTGTTCGACTTGATTATTTCAAATTTGATTACGAAAACAAACTTTCACCAACCTATGATAACCGAAGTGAGAGCAAGGTTTTCACAAGTCCGAAACTGAATTTTATTTACAGTCCAAATCGTGATTTCCAATTGTTTTTAAAAACTGGTATAGGTTTCCATTCAAACGATTCGCGAGTAGTTGTTGCCAATAGCGGCAAAGATATTCTACCAGCCGCTTACGGCGCAGATTTGGGCGGAATCTATAAGTTGACGGACAATCTGATTTTAAATACAGCACTTTGGACCTTGTTTTTGGAACAGGAATTTGTGTACGTTGGTGATGCTGCAGTTGTGGAACCCAGCGGAAAAACACGCAGAATGGGTGTTGATTTCGGTTTGCGTTATGAAGCTTTGGATTGGCTTTATTTTTATGGCGATGTAAATTATACTCACGCTCGAAGCACCGAAGAACCCGACGGCGCAGATTATATTCCACTTGCGCCAGACTTGACTTCAACCGGAGGAATTGCCGTGGAAAATCTTGCAAATTTTTCCGGCGGATTGAATTATCGGTATATTAAAGATAGGGCAGCAAATGAAGATAATAGTATTGTGGCAAAAGGCTATTTTGTTTCCGATTTCAATATAAATTATACATTTAAAAATTTTGTTTTCGGAATTGCCGTGGAAAATCTTTTCGATACTGAATGGAACGAAACCCAGTTTGCAACCGAAAGCAGATTATTTAACGAGCCGGAATCTGTGGAAGAAATCCACTTTACGCCCGGCACGCCTTTTTTCCTAAGAGGAAAGGTAACCGTTAATTTTTAACTAATGCTTTTATCGGCAATGTTCTTTTTGGTTAAATTGCACCATCAATAGCCAAATATGAACATTGCCATTTTATCGCGCGGGGAAGCCCTTTATTCCACCAAAAGTCTTTTAAATGCTGGGGAAGCGCGAAACCATACTATGGAGGTTTTGGATCCTTCCCACTGCAATCTCACCATTGAAAACGGAAAGGCAGCACTCTATTTTCAGGATGAACTTGTTGATGATCTGCATGCCGTTATTCCTAGAATTGGTGCTTCAAACACCTATTTTGGCACGAACGTGGTTCGCCATTTTGAAGCAATGGGTGTTTTTACGGTGGCTTCTTCAGAAGGTATTGCTAACAGCCGAGATAAATGGATATGTTTTCAAATTTTGGCAAAGAACCAAATTCCTGTCCCTCGAACTGTTTATGCATCTTTTTTCGAATTTGAGGAACAGCTCAAAACCTTCAACGGCAAACCAATAATCATCAAACTTTTGGAAGGAACGCATGGCGAAGGTGTTATTCTTACCGAAAGTCCGCAGAATGCTTTGGCAACAATTGAAACTTTGAATGCCGCTGGCGTAAAGTTTTTGCTGCAGGAATATATTGAAGAAGCAAATGGAGCTGACGTCCGTGCTATTGTTGTTGACGGCGTTGTTGTTGCGGCAATGAGGCGTAAATGCAAGACCGGCGATTTTCGAAGCAATTTGCATCGCGGTGGAACTTCGGAATTGATTTCTCTTTCTTCCGCAGAAGAAAAAACGGCGATTAAAGCAGCCAAAGCGTTGGGGCTTGGGTTTTGCGGAGTTGATATTCTGCAATCGAAAAACGGGCCTTTGGTTTTGGAAATTAACAGCACTCCAGGATTGGAAGGGATTGAAAACACTTCTGGGAAAAACGTTTCAAAAAGTGTGATTGGATATATTGAACGAAATAAAAAGTAGTTCCTTTTCAGTTCTTGGGTTTTGATTTAAATTTCGAATACGTTTTCATACCTTGCATTTTCAAAATCCATAAAATTTGAAAAGAAACATCGGTAGAATAGACAAAGCAGATTTTCCATTGCTAAACCTCTTCGATATTGAAGTGAAAATTGACACTGGGGCTTATACTTCTTCTATACATTGTAAAAATGTGAAAGTTGAAAATGGTTATTTAAAATGCAATTTTCTAGATGAAGAACATCCAAGCTATCACGAAAAGGAAATCGTTTTTGACGAATATGACGTGAAAGTTGTAAAAAGTAGTAACGGACAATCAGAGCCTCGATACCGTATTAAAACGGAAATAGTACTTTTCGGAAAAACCCATTCTATTTATCTAACCCTAAGTGATCGTGAAGAGATGCGTTTTCCTGTACTTTTGGGACGAAACTTTTTGAGTAAAAAATACATGGTGGATATTAACAGAACCAATCTTTCCTTTAAACTAAAATCTAAAAAATGAACATCAAGATATTATCTGCAAACGCAAATTTATATTCCACCAAACGTCTTGTGGAAGCTGCAAAAGCCAGAAAACACGAAGTAGAGGTTATAAACCATGCAAAGTGCGATATTGTTATTGAAAAGAAAAATCCGGTAATCATGTACAAAGGGCACAAATTGGACCATGCCGATGCAATTATCCCACGGATTGGAGCTTCGGTAACTTTTTACGGTACTGCCGTAGTACGCCAATTTGAGATGATGCGTGTATTTACAACTACGGAATCGCAAGCTTTGGTTCGTTCGCGGGACAAACTGAGAAGTCTACAAATCCTATCTCGAGCAGGATTGGGATTGCCAAAAACCGTTTTTACCAACT
>JAGQYZ010000032.1 GCA_020435865.1 Aequorivita sp.
ATCCATTTTTCCTTATTTTGCTTGACGAATGCCGCTTCGCGCATCTGTTGAAATTTTTGGATAAATATAACCACTTGCTTTTACATGGCAAACTTAGAAATCAATACAACCCAAAACGTAAACCTAGACTACAAAATAGTGAGTGTAGGCGAACGTATTCTTGCGTTTTTAATAGACCTCTTCCTGTTTTTTGTATATTTCTATCTCGTGGAATTGGCCACCGAAGCTATGAATATGGCCTTCAGCGACCATTGGACAGTTTTTGGGCTTCAGCAACTGTTGCTATTGCCAGTGATGTTCTATTCATTGTATATGCACATTCTTTTCAATGGAAGAACTGTGGGGAAGATGGCAATGAAAACGCGCGTGGTAAAAGTTGATGGAAGCCCTGCTCGTTGGAGCGATTATATGATTTTATGGTTGATGCGTTTGGTAGATATTTGGATCTTTTTGGGCGCAATTGGATTGCTATCTATTATCTTTTCTGACAAAAGACAACGCGTTGGCGACCACGCAGCGGGAACGGTGGTTATAAGCACAAGAAGCATAGTAAAAATAAGCCATACCATTTTGGAAGAAATTGCAGACGACTATCAACCCAAGTTTTTGAACGTAACCAAACTGACAGACAAAGATGCACGACTCATTAAAGAAACCTATCTAATTGCACTAAAATCAAATGATTTTAAAACCCTTAATGCCCTTCGGAAAAAAGTAGAAAGCGTTCTGGAAACATCATCAGATTTATATGATAAACAATACATAGATACCGTACTGCGCGATTATAACCATTTTACCCAGAACATGTGAAGCTGATATTACTCATAGACATTCTCGGGACCATCGCGTTCGCTATTTCAGGCGTGCTTACGGCGCTTAACAAACGTTTGGATCCATTCGGAATTTTAATAATTGCTTTTGTTACGGCAGTTGGTGGTGGAACCTTGCGTGATGTGCTTATAGATGCACCCGTAGCTTGGATGCGTAATTTGACGTATGTTTATGTAATTTTTGCAGCAACGGTATTGGCGGTTATTTTCAGAAAAAGATTGAACCACATTCGTCGTTCCCTGTTTTTGTTTGACACCATTGGTATTGCGCTCTATACAATCGTTGGCGTAGAAAAAGGGATTGCCGCAGGTTTTCACCCTATAATTTGTGTTGCTTTGGGAACAATGACGGCCTGTTTTGGAGGTGTCATCCGTGATATTCTTTGTAATGAAATACCAATTATTTTTAGAAAGGAAATTTACGCCACGGCCTGTATTTTGGGAGCTTCGGCATATTTTCTATTGCATTACACGCCACTAAAAGAAGATTTCATAGTTATCATTTCGGGCGCCATTGTAATTATTGTTCGTTTGCTAGCAGTTTATTTTAAACTATCGTTGCCCAGTATTTATAGGAAGGATGAATTGGAAAGTCGATAAGTTGAGAAGTTTATGAGTTTATAAAAACCCGGTCATTGAGTGGAGCCGAAATGACATTGATAAAAAATTATATATTGCTACTAAAATTAATCTGCCCAAAATCTTTTTTATGAAAAATTTCTTCAAGTTACTATTTCTTTCAATCTGTGGTATTGTGAATGCACAGATTGTGAATATTCCAGATGTTAATTTTAAGGCTGCTTTGTTGAATTATAACCCCGCAATAGACATAAACAACAATGGTGAAATCGAACTCAATGAAGCACAGGGTGTTTTTGAGTTAAATGTTAGCTATAAAAATATTCTTAATTTAGAAGGAATTCAAAGCTTTTCTAATCTAACATACTTAAATTGTTCATCTAACTTTTTCGAAAACTTAGATGTTTCTCAAAATTTGAGTTTAACATCTTTACATTGTAGTAATGGTGAATTGTCAAATTTAAACGTATCTCAAAATCAGTCCTTGATAAATCTATTCTGTGATAATAACCACCTCACTAGTTTGGATGTTTCAGAAAATACAAATCTTAAATGGTTGATATGCAGAATTAATTCAATTAGCACAATCAATGTAACTAGTCTTCTACATCTAGAAGTTTTTGATTGTTCAGATAATTTTCTAACAAACCTTAATTTAAGTCAGAATCTTTCTTTAGAATGGCTTTATTGCTCAAGAAATTTATTAAACGAGCTTGAATTATCAAATAATAGCGATCTAGAAATTTTAATTTGTGGTGCAAATCAATTCCAAAATATTGATTTAACAGAAAATTTTGCTCTAAGACGATTAGGATGCTGGAATAATCAATTGACCAGTTTAGATTTAACCAACAATATTAATTTAGAAGAATTAGTGTGTTATGAGAATGAAATTACAAATTTGGATATTTCTCAAAATCATAATATTGAATCTTTAATATGTTTTGATAATCAATTAATTAATCTAAATTTAAAAAACAGTAACAATATCGGAATTATCCAAATGTTTGCACAGAATAATCCAAATTTGGAATGCATTCAAGTAGATGACGTAATTTATGCAAATAACCAAATATGTAATGAGCCAAATGGAACAGGTTGGTGCAAAGACGAAACCGCAAGTTATAGCGAAAGTTGCCTAATAAGCATCGAAGATTTCACAACAGCAGATTTTAAATTATTTCCCAACCCAACAGGAAACCTGCTCAATATACAATCAAAAGAAAATATTGAAAGCGTAAAAATCTATTCAACTCAAGGAATGTTGGTAAAAGAGTCCTCTTCAAAAACCATTGATGTTTCGCATTTAAGTGCAGGAATGTATTTTGCGCAAATAACTTCAAACGGAAAAAATTTTACGAAGAAATTTTTAAAGGAATAATCTTAATCCAAAACCTTCGCGGTAATATAGATGTTCTGCAATGGCCAATCGCCATCATCTGTCTTCACTTTTGAAATTTCCTCCACAACGTCCATACCCTTGGTCACTTTTCCGAAGATCGTATATTTTCCGTTTAAATGAGTTGTTGATGATTTTGGCCCCAGAAATATAAAAAACTCATACGGAGCCGTACGGTTGTCGGGATTTTCACGATATTCCTTTGCGCCAGAAACGGTTCCATATCCGTGAACACGCCCCGGAATAATTTCAGCGGGAAGTAAATAGTTATTTCCCAAAGCATTCCGTTTCCGTGGCGTAGAAACAATATCACTATTTCCAGCTTGAATAATAAAATTAGGAACAACACGATGAAAAAATGTCTCATCAAAATAATGTTGCTTTACCAAATAGATAAAATTAGCCCGATGCAGCGGGGTGTCTTTGTATAGCTCAATTTCAATATCACCAAAACGGCTTGATATTAAAACTTTAGTTTCAGGGTTGTTTTTGCCATACTCGGTTAAAAAAGAAACCACATTATCGTTCGTAATTACGGGATAGCCTGTTGTGTCCTTTTTTTCAGGTACAACTTCAGGCTTTTTCTTTACCTCAATTTTATTTTCAACTTCAGTTTTGGAAGCCTTTTTCTTATCTTCACAGCTTCCAAAGAACA
>JAGQYZ010000530.1 GCA_020435865.1 Aequorivita sp.
TGTATTTTCTATGGCGAAAGGATCCAGATTGATAACATTCTGAAGGTTTCCAGAACGGAAAATGGCAGTATTCATTCGCACTCCGTCCACGGAATACAACAAGCGGCTTGTTGCAAAACCTCGAATCATTGGGCTACCTCCACCCTGTTGGCTTTTCTGGACAAATACTTTCCCGGAAACATTTAAAAGATCTGCCGCAGTTTGTGGGTTTTGCAATGCTACTTCTTTCGCAGAAATGGAAATAATTTTTGAAGGTACTTCATCACTGCTCTGCCGCCAACGTGAGCCAGAAATAACCACTTCATCTAAGCTAAGATTTGAAGTTTCAAGCGAAATTTTAAAAGCTTCAGATTCCAATTCCGCATAGCTTTTTATGAGCGTTTTATAACCCAAACTCCGAATCTCAATCCTTTCTATACCCTTAAACGCCGAAATATCCGCCTGTCCTCTAGAATTGGTCGTGGCATAAAGATTCGTTTTTATATTAGTGAGCGTTACCAAGTCTATGGGTTCGTTGGTATCCTGCTCTGTTATAGTTATTTTTTGACTATAGGCACCACCTACAAAGCCAAATAATATCCATAGTATGAATAATTTTTTCATTTAATTATTTATTTTAAGTTAACATGTGCTAAAAAAACACAATAGTTCGAGCTGTCATTTTTTTATGACAACTATGGTTTCTTTTGATCTATTTGAGTGTTAGCTTATCTTGGGAGGAGGCGTGGGGGGACTTATGCATAGGGCATTAAAAACACCCAAATTCAAAGTGTCTTGATATACAACTTCTATGTTTAGTGAAGGAGTGGCTTGCCAATTAAAGGGATTATTAAAGAAAAACAAGAATAGATAACTGTAAAATATTTCTTGGGTCTTACGGTTTTCATCATCTTGATTAAATGCAATCGCGACCATTTTCTTTAGCTTTTTGTTCAGCTCGGTTTCTTCATAATCCCACCAACAACGGTAATAAACTGAATCGCCTTTTGTTTCTGAGGAAACAATATCATACATCTGCCCATTGTATTCAAATTCCTTTGAATGTTCCCAACGGAGTTTTATTTCGGTTTCTTCTTTTGTGAATTTCAATAGAACCAATTCCTCCTCGTCTATACTGGCAATCATTTTCCCTTTTACTTCACGGCGGATTGCTGATTTTTCAATTTGTATATAAAGATAGATTGTTGCAATAGGTGCAATCAATATAAAAAGCAGTGATATGGCAATCAGTTTTTGATTCAATCTGGAAATAAATTATGCTTCAAATGTCGTAAAATTGAAGGTATTTGCGTGTCCATTTTAATTTTTTTATTCTTCTAATAAAAAAACCATCCTGTATTACAGAATGGTTCTTTTTATAGTATCGGTAAAGCCTAAACAACTTTAAAGCACAACCATTTGGAATACCTATCTTAAAACTAAGCTTTCCAATAGCTTTGTCTATATGAAAAAGTTATTTTTCACCTTTAGCTCCCCTCCAAATTTTCTTAAACCCCATTACAATAATTAAACAAACAAAACCCACCAACAGCCCAACAATAAACTCCAAAATGAAAGAAGGCAACTGTGGCAAAAAATGATGAAAGAAATCAACATTGTGCACAAAGATTCCGCCAC
>JAGQYZ010000531.1 GCA_020435865.1 Aequorivita sp.
AATATTCAAGGTACATTTTACTTCAGCAAAGACCGTTTCAGCATAACTTCAGACTCTATTTTTGATTATAACAACCGCTTGATTTCATTGAAATACGGTCACAATTTTAGTGAAAAAAGCAGGGCAGAACTTATTTTGGTTAGCAGTCAATATAAATATGGAATCAATTATGAAGCAGATGCCAACGAAAATTTCAATTTTGGATATGAATTAAATGAATACCAGGTAAAGCTTAATTTTAATTATAAACTGAGCAACAAACACAAACTTAGCTATGGTCTAAGTAGTAAGTTGTACTCCATAGATCCTGGAAAAATTGAGCCAATTGGAGCAAACTCAGACATAGAGGCAAAAACAGTTGATCAAGAACGGGGTTTGGAATCTGCCGTTTATCTCGCTGATTTATTTGAAGTAAATGACAAACTATTACTTGACATAGGTTTACGTTACTCCTTTTATTCAGCACTTGGCCCCGCAACCCAAAACGTTTATGAAGAAGGAGTTCCTAAAAGTGAAAGTTCTATAATTGAAGTGAAAGAATATGGAAACAATGAATTTATCAAGACCTATGGCGGTCCGGAATATAGAATTTCTGCACGTTATTTATTGGGGAACGACTTTTCGGTAAAAGCTGGTTTTAATAGAACCATTCAGTACATGCATTTGCTATCAACAAATACTACCCAATCACCAACAGATATTTGGAAGCTTTCAGATTTAAACATAGCACCACAACGTGCTAATCAATATAGTTTGGGGTTCTTTAAGAATCTTTCTGGGAAAGATGTGGAATTCAGTATTGAAGGCTATTACAAAACCATGCAAGACCTGTTGGATTATAAAATTGGGGCCCAGTTAATTTTAAATGATAATCTTGAAACGGAACTCCTTCAAGGTGAAGGAAAAGCTTATGGAGTAGAATTTCTTGTGAAAAAGAACAGTGGTAGATTTAATGGTTATCTGGGATATAGCTATTCACGCTCACAAGTAAAATTGGATAGTCAGATTATGCAGGAACGTGTGAACAATGGCGAATTTTTCCCTGCAAATTATGATAAACCACACGATTTATCGGTAGTTGCAAACTATAAACTAACCAAACGTTTTAGCTTTTCAGGAAATTTCACTTATCAAACCGGTCGTCCTATTACATACCCAATCGGGCGTTATGTTATTGCTGGTGAGGAGCAGGTGCTATACAGCGACCGCAACCAATTCCGAATTCCAGATTATTATCGTTTGGATTTGGGTGTAAATATTGAAGGCAACCATAAACTGAAAAAATTGGCCCATAGTTTTATTAATATATCAGTTTATAACGTTTTAGGGAGAAACAACCCATATTCGGTATTTTTTGTAACTGAGGAAGGACAGATAAAAGCTTACCAAACCTCCATATTTTCGGTTCCAGTACCAACCATAACGTATAACTTTAAATTTTAGGAATGATGAAGACAAAAATTTTATATACAGCATTTCTTCTAGTACTTTTTTTTCAAATGGGGTGCACTGAACCTTATGTAATAGAAACAGTTGGTTATGAAAGTGTTTTGGTGGTAGAAAGTACCATTACCGATGAAATGAAGCCACAAGTTGTTAAACTCAGTAGGACGTCTACTCTAGATAATGCTGATGTTTTAACAGAATACAATGCATCTGTAACCGTTGTAGGTAATAATGGAGACAATTTTAGTTTTTCACAAGATAATGAAACTGGCTTCTATGTTTCAAACCAATCATTTAGCGCACAACCCAATGTTTCCTATACTTTAAAAATTGTTACCCAAGATGGAAAACAGTACACTTCATCTGCAGTAACCTTGCCACCTTCTGTGGAAATGGACGAAGTGTTTGGTGAACGAATTGTTAGTCCTACTGAAGGTAAAGATGGTGTTCAGGTATTGGTAAATACAGAAGACCCAACTGGCAATGCAAAATATTTTCGGTATGAATATGAGGAAACATATAAAATTGTGGCTCCAAACCCTTCTCCTTATACTGCTGAAATAATAAATTTTGATGATGAGTGGTATACTTTTGATGTTATATTGACTCCACGTGAACCTGAAATAATTTGCTATTCAACTGAATATTCAACAGGCATCAACCAAACTGCTACTACAGAACTCAATGAAAATAGGGTAGTGCGGTTTCCAGTGAATTATCTTTCAAAATTGGATGCAAAAATGCAAACTCGCTACAGCATTTTGGTAAAACAATATGTACAGAGCGTAGAAGCATATACTTTTTATAAAATAGTGAAAGAATTGGGAAGCGTGGGAAGCTTGCTATCCCAAGGACAACCGGGCTATGTTACCGGAAATATGGTTTCGGAAGCAAATCCAAATGAAAAGGTTTTAGGTTTCTTTGA
>JAGQYZ010000532.1 GCA_020435865.1 Aequorivita sp.
TCATCTGTATAAAATATTTGATAAATTGGAAGATGGAATGCCCAAATTATGCATCTTCGGTGGGTTTATAATTTGATAATGGACGTTTCATAATACTTTTAAATAAATATTCATAAAATCACATAAAAATAAACTAAAACCCTATAAACCTCCTGCTTTATTAGTATAAAGATTATTTTTTCATTTTTATGATTTAATCAGAAAGTTGAACCTAAGATCCCTACAACTACAATAAGCTCAAAGGTTTTTTTATTTTCAAACCATTGGAACTAAATGAACAGGGTTTTCTCTTCGCCTTGATCAATAGCTTAAAAGTATATTCTACGTCACTTCCATTGATTTTTTTTGTGAAGAGGAGGTTGAAGTGTTACAAAAGAATGACTTTTAGATTGTCCATAAAGCTTGCATTAAAGTTTATACAATATACTTTTCAGTTCATCCATTAAATTTTTCTTTTGTGCTTTTTCGCCTTTCACAGAGAGTAAAATTTCTTTTGCTTTGGATTTTCCATAACCCCAAGCTTCCTCCAAAGTAATATGAGGTGGTAATGATAGTTCACCTGGGTTTGTAATAGCATCGATAATAAATGGTTTATCAGAATCTATTGCCATCTGTACAGCTTTGGGAATATCTGCTGCATGTTCCACTCGAATTCCATCACCACCGCAAAGTTTGGCATATTCTGCAAAGTTTGGGTTTGTTAATTTTAAAGCTTTATCTGTAAATGCATAGCCCGCTTCCTCTTCTTCAATTTTTACAAAGCCGAGTTGGCTGTTGTTGTATACCAATATTTTAATAGGCCATTTGTACCGGACCGCGGTAATAAAATCATTCATACACATACCGAAGGCTCCGTCGCCTACAATTGCCCATACTTGTGTTTGTGGGTTTACAGATTGAATGCCCATAGCCGCAGGAAAACCTACGGCCATAGACCCATGATTGAATGAGCCTTGCAGTTTTCGGTTTCCGTTAAATGTTAAATGGTGTGCTACCCAAATGGCACTTTCACCCACGTCAACAGTAAAGCAAGCATCGTCAGAAGCTTTCTGGTTAATTTCATTAATGAAAAGCTGTGGATGCAGTGGCTCTTCATTATTCTTCAAATTGCTGTTTTCTTTCTTTTGATTTTTCCATTCGGTAAAATTTCCTAACAAATGATCCAAAAATTTTGAATCGGTCTTTTCCTTTACTTTGGAAAGTAATTTTAGAACCGAAATAGAACAATCTCCATGAACACCTATATCTACTTTAGCTCGATTCCCTATATTTTCCAATCGCTTATCAATTTGAATGATTTTACAATTGTCTGGTAAAAAGTTGGTATATGGAAAATCAGTGCCCAACATCAATAAGACATCTGTATGCATAACTGCTTGATACCCGCTTGGGTTTCCAATCAATCCAGTAAGTCCTACTACATTTTTATCATCTTTATGAAAAATATCTGATGACCGAAATGTATGAACAATAGGGGCTTTTAAAATTTCAGAAAGAACAATCACTTCTTCTTTACATCCTGCGCAACCTGCCCCAGCAAGAATGGTTATTTTTTTGGCTGAATTTAATGTGTTGGCAACTGTGTTTATATCATTTTCCGATGGCACAAGAACAGCATTAGATCTTATAACAGGATGAATAAAGTGTTCGCCAGCCGCATCTTCAGTAGCAATATCCACTGGAATTTCTACACGCACTACAGCGCGTTGTTCTAAAGCAATCTGAATGGCACGCAAAACCACTCTTGGTGCCTCTTCCGCAGAACGGATTACTGCTTGGTAAGCGCAAACATCATCAAATATTTTGGTAAGTCCTACTTCTTGAAAATAATTAGTTCCCATATTTACACGGGCCACTTGCCCACTAATGGCAAGCACGGGCACTCTTTCTTTTTTTGCATTATACAAACCGTTAATTAGATGTAAGGTTCCTGGGCCAACTGTTCCTGCACATACGGCAAGATTTCCTGTGCTTTGAGCTTCAGCTCCTGCGGCAAAAGCACCGTTTTCTTCATGCCGCATAGCATTCCACTTAATTTTGAATTCATCTTTTTGAAGAGCATCAGTAAAAGAATTCAATGCATCTCCAGTTACACCCCAAATTTGAGTTACACCTGTTTCTTCAAGAATTTTTAAAATTTGCTCAGCAACATTCATGTTTTTTTCTATTCAATGCTTATAAAAAATAAGTGATTTTAAAGTGATTTAATTGAAAGTAAATAATTGCAC
>JAGQYZ010000533.1 GCA_020435865.1 Aequorivita sp.
TATGGCTCCGTTCAGACAGAGGTCTCACCCATTTCAATACGAATTCAAATAAAGCTACCCACTATCAACGAGGCCCTTTTTCAAGCTCGGCAACACTTGGAAACATTACCAATATTATAAACTACAATGATTTAATACTGGTTACTTGCGATGCAGGTCTTTTAAAAATTGATCCCAAACAAAAAACGGATACGCTGCTATTGAAAGCTTCTTCTGTAAAAATAGACATGCGTACTCCTTTATTTCAAAAGGTAATACCATTAAAGAGCAATCGGCTTGCTATTGGTACCAATCTCGGTTTCTTATTATATAATCCAAAAACCCAAAAAAGCACTTTATTACAAAATAATTTTTCTGATAACAAAAGCCTTTCAAACAACAACGTATTGTCATTGTTACAATCCAAAGACGGCGTTATCTGGATTGGCACTAGAAATGGCCTCGACAAATTGGAAAAAGAAAATCCCGATTTTATAAATATTAGAAACTTTATTCACACCGATGGTCTTAGCGAAAAACATGTGAATTGTTTTATTGAAGAGAATGATAGCTTGCTTTGGATCGGGACCGCTGCAGGATTGAACCTATTTAATAAAAAAAATAATTCATTTCAGGTTTTCAAAAAAGATATGCAAAAAGACATTGAACTAGAAACCGATTATATCCTAAGCCTTTTTAGGGATTCCAAAGGTAATAAGTGGGTGGGCACTCTTAAAAATGGACTGTACAAAATAACGGCGCAGAATCAAATTAAAAAAGTACATTTTAGCAATGCAGATGCATCAGATACATCCATCCATTACATCACAGAGGACGTCAACGGCTATTTATGGTTGGGAACAGGAGGTAAAGGGCTTTGGAAGTTTGATACTTCTTCTAATGCGGTAAAGGAGTACCCAACAGCAAAGGATGGCAGCGGTCCTAACCATCCATATGTTTTCAGCATTCTAGAAGATAGTTATAAAAATATGTGGGTTGGAACGCCTACAGGCGGACTAAACCTCTTTGATAGAAAATCTGAAAGATTTATTTATTTTCTAAACATTCCTGAAAATCCAAACAGCTTGAGCGATAATATTGTCTTGTCGCTTTATGAAGACCTGGATCACAACCTTTGGGTTGGAACCAATGGAGGCCTAAACAAATTAAACCAAAACTTGGAAAAGGACATGTTCCGGAAGTTACAAAATCAAGAGTTTGTGCAAGATTCATTATTCACAGTTTTTGGGCAAGGAGATGGTTTTCCAAACGATGTAATTTACGGTATATTAGAAGACACCCACCAAAATCTCTGGATGTCCACCAACAAAGGATTGATTGTTTTTGATAGAGTTAATAGCAAGATTGAAAAAACATTTGATGTAACCCAAGGACTTCAGAGCAACGAATTTAACCAAAACGCATATTTGAAAGGTGAAAAGGGAAAGTTCTATTTTGGCGGTGTGGCGGGCTTCAATATTTTTCATCCAGACAGTATCACTGGCAATGAATACATTCCGCCTGTGGTGCTCACCAATCTCTCCTTGTTCAATGAACCCGTGAAAATTGGGAATCAAAAATTAAAAGGAAAATTCACATCAAAAAAAGAGCTGCATAATCTTTCAGAAATTGATCTTTCATGGAAACACGACGTTGTTACCTTTGATTTTGCTGCACTGAGCTATATTGGTCCCGAAAAAAATAGATATAGCTACAAACTAGAAGGATTTAATGAAGACTGGATACAATCAGGCACTGTCCATTCCGCTACTTATACTAATTTAGATCCTGGCGACTATATTTTTAAGGTAAGAGCAAGTAACAGTAGTGATCTTTGGAATAATGAAGGAACCTCACTAAGGTTACATATTAACGCACCTCCTTGGGCAAGTTGGTATGCATACCTTGTGTACGCACTAATACTTTCGGGCATACTCTTTCTATATATACGTTTTCGTATCAACCGCGCAACAGAAAAAGTACAGGTCTTAGCCCAGATAGAAAAGGCTCGTGTGCAAGAACGCGAACTATTCCGAAAACGCAGTTCGCGTGATTTTCACGATGAGGCAGGAAACCGAATTACCCGTATTTCGCTAATCACAGAACTGGTGAAACGCAACACTAAGAATGATCCTGAAACGCAGAAATATCTTTCACAGATAGCAGAAAACCTACAGGATCTTAATACAGGAATGCGTGATTTTATCTGGGCCCTTGACCCATCCAAAGACAATTTCTACGAAACGCTGCACCGCTTTACAGAATTTGCTGGCCAATTATCTGAATATGTAAACGTTCAGTTCAAATCCAATAACATACCCAAAAACCTTAAAGAGGTGGAACTTAATATGAAACAGCGACGGCATATGCTCTTGATTTTAAAGGAAGCACTCAATAACAGTATAAAGTATGGAAAAGCAAAATTGATAACCTTAGAAGTGACATATACAAAAAAGCAACTCACTATTTCACTGAAGGATGATGGAATCGGCTTTTGTAATAATGAAGTCAGCACTGGTAACGGGTTGGTAAATATGAAGGAACATGCACAAGCTATTCACGCAAAGTTTCAGGTGATATCTGAAAAAAACCAAGGCACCAAAATAGTAATTAAACTAAATAGTACCCAATTGGGTAATTGACAGTCCGCCATTAAGATATTATCTTTATAAAATCATGAACCCTTTGAGTAATATATCGCTATCAATAGTGGAGGACGATACACTTATACTTTCTTCCCTGAAACAGATTATCCAGACTTCTGAAGGATTTAATGTGGTAAGTTGCCATACCAATGCCGAAGAAGCGCTAATGAAATTACTCACAGAAAGACCAGATGTGCTGTTGTTAGATATTGATCTCCCTGGGATAAGCGGTATTGAAGCCATTCCGAAGTTGAAAAAATTACAACCGGAACTCAACATTGTGATGCTTACCGTTCACGAGGGATCAGATAAGGTCTTTTCGGCCTTGCGGCAAGGGGCTGTGGGGTATTTGGTAAAAGGCAATCATTCAAAGTTCCTACTCAATGGCATTCGGGAAGTTTATGAGGGTGGTGCGCCCATGAGTCCATCCATTGCACGTTTGGTTATTGCATCATTCAAGCCTTCCAAAAAAAATATTTTAAGTGAACGAGAGCTGGAAGTACTGCAAAAACTGAGCAATGGCACCAATAACAAGCAAATAGCTGAAGATCTATTTGTTTCTACCAATACCATAAAGGCGCATATTAAGAATATTTACAATAAGTTACATGTAAACTCGCGTGCAGGAGCTGTGAGCAAAGCGATGAGAAAAGGGTGGATTTAAAATTTATAACTTCTAAATTTCCTATACGAAAAGGTTAATAAAGAAAAAATGCAAAGCTATAATTTAAATACAGTTTTCAATTATGAAGAATAAAATCGCAATCATAGTTATTGTGTTTTCAGCAATTTGTCAAGCACAATCATTCAAAGGTAGTTTTGATCTTAAAATATCTCAAGAAAGTAATAATGGAAACCAACATATCGAGACTGTTTCCTACTTTTTTGGCGAAGAAAAAACAGCCATAATTATGCATGCCGGAGGCAATCAACCAGACTTACGCTTAGTTTTTAATCCCGCAGACTCTATCATTTCAGGCCTTTTTGAAATGAACGGTAAAAAAGGTGGCTACATCCTTCCGATGAATGAAAAATATTGGCCAACAATGAAATATGCTTTAGGAGAAAAAGATGTACTGTCCAACTCAGAAGTCAATTATACTGAAAATAAAAAGGAAATAAACGGCTATAATACCAAGGAAGTTTCTTGCAGTAATGACAAAATGGAAGCAACATTTTGGATAGCAGAAGAAATTGAGCTGAGCTTAACACAAGTAATGGCATATCAATTTGTTGGCTCGGGCAAGGAAGGTGAAGATATTAAAATGTTAGCCGATTGCGGCATCATGAAACTTGCACTTAATACTAACCTTTTTGATAAACAAAGAAATAGCAACATTGTCCTAGAAATAGAAAACTTTTCAACAGAAATAGATTCTGAAGTTTTCAATACCAATGATTACGAGCTTAGTGATATGCGAAAACCAAAATAACTGAAAGTTGATTCTTTGGAGCTAAATGAATCAAACCTTGAATTATTTATACAAACAATTGCTCACGTTTACATTTCCACTCACATCCAGTCCAGATTTAAATTCAACCGAACCTGGAGGCAAACTTGATATGGGATAGCCTTTAAACCTAAGCCCAATAATAATTACCGAACTTCCGCCTTCTATTTTAAGGGCGTGTGGTAAAACTGAAACTTCGGTATTTGCACTGCTCAATGATATACCATCTTTTGGATGCACTATCGTTAGCTGTGGAGAAATAAAATAACTCCCAGCAGTTTGCTGAACGGCTTGTGTATAACTCAAAACTTCACCATTAACAAGCAGCGCTGGCACTGAATTTTCGTAGGGATTGGTATAATCTGTAACCGCTTGCACCATATTGGGATGTAATTTGGCATCTGAAGCCTTATAAATATCCTGTCCAAAATTCTGCCAAGAAATATTGCTGGAAATTTTTTCGGAACCCACAAAAATAGCTTGATGGGTGTTCTCTGCTTTTATGGTTAGCGGCGGCAAACTAGAGCTTCCCCACTGTGCCAAAGCAGACTGTTTATAGGTGCCATTCCTGATAATAATGGTTGCTTTTTTACCGTTTTGACGTTTTGCATTAGCAACATCCAAGGCTTTTTGCAGTGTTGCAAATGGTTCCGTTTTGCTTCCCGAATTTGCATCACTTCCATTGGTGGCAACCCAAATGTTTTCTGAATTGTCATCATCATTATTATCGCCATTACCGTCGTCATTGGGATTTCCTGAAGAACCACCGCTCAGATCAATTCCGTCCAAAATTGGGTCATCTTCGGCTATATAATCAGCCTCGCCGCAAAAGCAAAGTTCATCTATAAAGACTTCACTGCCATCTGTGCTTGGATATTTTTGTGCCAACTCTATAGCGCTCATTCCGTAGGGCGGCGTTACAGGAAAACCATTGTTTACCATTTGTATCTGTATAGCAGCTTTTGTAACTTTTCGGGCCGGTAAAATACGCAGGGGGATTCTAAACGGTGTCCAATCGCCTGTGCTTATTGATATTACTGAAGCTGTTTGCCCTGGCATCACACCACCAGCAAAGTTTTTGTTGTCCATAAATAGAATGGGCCAAATCCACAGCTTATCGCCTTCTTTTAGGTTAGCTTTGTAATAACCGCACAAGGCGCCTGGAGCCTTCGCCACTGGGAAACTCATGTTTTCCCGCATAAATATTTCATTTTCTGCCAGTGTGGCTCCTTCGCAGTCTCCTTGGCAAGTAAACAATGAACCACTAAAAGAA
>JAGQYZ010000534.1 GCA_020435865.1 Aequorivita sp.
TTTAAAAGTCTTTTGAATAGACTCATTAATAATGAATTGAGGAGTTCATAAATACGTTAATCTTCAAATATATAAAATCTATATTGAAGTTTTGTTACCTAAAAAACAAAGTTTTGTAAGAAATCCAAAAAAGGCAACATTATGTTGTTGCCACTCTTGTTGCTTCTTCTGGCGTCTCAAATGGACGATCTCCAAATATTTTTTGTAGGTTATCCTTAAAAATCACTTCTTTCTCAAGAAGTACATTTGCCAGTTCTGTCAACTTATCTTTGTTTTCCTCTAAAAGTTTTACAGCACGCTCATATTGGCTTTCTATAAGTGCAGAAATTTCTTTGTCTATTAATTCTGCGGTTTTCTCGCTGTAAGGTTTTGAGAAATTATATTCAGACTGTCCACTGCTATCATAATATGTGAGGTTTCCAATCTTATCGTTCAAACCGTATATGGTTACCATTGCACGAGCCTGTTTGGTCACTTTTTCAAGATCACTCAATGCTCCTGTGGAAATTCGGTTGAAAATTACTTTTTCTGCAGCTCGTCCACCCAATGCGGCACACATTTCATCAAGCATTTGTTCTGGATGCACTATCAATCTTTCTTCTGGTAAATACCATGCGGCTCCTAATGATTGTCCTCGTGGAACGATAGTTACTTTTACCAATGGAGCAGCATGCTCAAGCATCCAACTTACGGTTGCGTGGCCTGCTTCGTGGTAGGCAATGGCACGTTTCTCGTCCATTGTCATTATCTTGTTTTTCTTTTCTAGCCCACCAACAATTCTATCTACTGCGTCAAGAAAATCTTGTTTGCCTACGGCTTTTTTACCATTTCGGGCAGCAATTAGAGCTGCTTCGTTACATACGTTCGCAATGTCAGCTCCCGAAAATCCTGGAGTCTGTTTTGAAAGAAAATCTGTGTCTAGATTTTCTTCTTTTTTGATAGGGCGTAAGTGAACTTCAAAAATTTCCTTACGTTCGCGAACATCCGGAAGATCAACATATATTTGTCTGTCAAAACGGCCGGCACGCATCAATGCTTTGTCTAAAACGTCTGCTCGGTTTGTTGCGGCCAGTACAATTACATTTGTATTGGTTCCGAATCCATCCATCTCTGTTAAGAGCTGGTTCAATGTATTTTCACGCTCATCGTTACTTCCGGAGAAGTTGTTCTTTCCACGGGCGCGGCCAATGGCATCAATTTCATCGATAAAAATAATAGCGGGGCTTTTGTCCTTGGCTTGTTTAAAAAGATCACGCACACGCGATGCTCCAACGCCCACAAACATTTCTACAAAATCGGAACCTGAAAGGGAAAAGAAAGGTACTTTTGCTTCGCCTGCAACGGCTTTGGCTAAAAGCGTTTTACCAGTTCCTGGAGGACCTACAAGTAATGCCCCTTTTGGAATTTTTCCTCCCAGGGAAGTATATTTCTCTGGATTTTTAAGGAAATCTACAATTTCCTGAACTTCTTCCTTTGCGCCTTCCAAGCCTGCAACATCCTTGAAAGAAGTTTTTACATCAGTTTTTTCATCAAAAAGTTTTGCCTTAGATTTTCCAATGTTGAATAATTGACCACCAGCACCACCGCCAGCGCCCGAGGACATTCGACGCATAATAAAAATCCA
>JAGQYZ010000535.1 GCA_020435865.1 Aequorivita sp.
CGGCTATGCCTATTGTAGACAAAGGAATGGTGAATACGCTGCGCGTTTCGCAGGTGAAATAATTAATCCGCAACCTCAACCTTTTCAAGTTTCATTCCATCTGCTTCTTTGGTAATGGTTACCGTATAACCAAAACCTGTGGTTTTGTAATTATAGACTATTTTCTGAAGCTCGTTTTCGCTACGCGAGATTTGCAGTTCACTGGTCAAATCATTTTTCTTTTTCTCTCCGTTTTGTTGGGTTTCGTTGTTTGAACCTTTCGGGTTCGGAAAAGCAAATGTTTTCGGAATTGCAAAAAGTTGCTGTGCCGTAAAAAAAGCTTCGTGCCATTTATCAGTCGGTAAAACAAGTGTTTCTGTTTTCGTAGGCTGACTCACGGTTCCACCAGTTGCTTCGGAATAATTCACCTTTGGAAAATCTTTCTTTAATTCTTCTGCATAATTTTTTGCGGAAGCATCTTCCCCAGGAGGGAAAAATTTTGAAAGAAAGCCGTTAAAGGCAAAGCCTTTTTGATTGTTGAATTCTACCTCATCCATCGCGCCATTTATTCCACCTACGGTCATTGTTGTTTTTCCTTCAGTGTTCACAATTTTTACTTTCGTGCCAATTGGCATTACGGCAAGTTTCGCACTTTGAAGATTTGGAAATTCACGTAACGTTAACCCACTTACGGCTGTAACATACATTGCATCTGGTGTTGTTTCCGCAGGAATGGTATCCTTTATAACGATTTGGTTCTCTTTGCTGGTTTTAGCATCATTTTTACAGGAAAAAAGAAAAATGAAACTTGCAAGGGCAAGGATGGAAAAAGCTACGTTCTTCATAGTCTGGAGTTTTAAATTAGTTAAAGATAGGTAGCTTTTTTACATAATTAAAATTCAAATTTTAGTTGCACGTCTATGGATTCTTTCGAAACTTCCTTTTTCTTTGGTGTTTCGTTGTTTAAGTGAGAAATTGAAATTCCCAACAACCGTACCGATTCTTTCATTTTTTCTTGAAATAACAATTCTTTAACTACATCAAAAATCAATTCTTTGGAAGCAATGAAAAGTGGTAGCGTTTTGCTTCGGGTTTGAAGTGTAAAATCACGGTATTTTATTTTTAAAGTCACTGTCTTTCCGGCAAGTTTACTTTTGTGCAAACGCCTTTCAACTTCACCCGCAATTTCCTCAAGCCTTTCTAACATAAAAATTTCAGAGGAAATATTTTCTGAAAAAGTATGCTCCGCCGCCAATGATTTCTGAGTGCGTGTTGGTTTTACCTTGCTATTGTGGATTCCACGAACCACATTGTAATAAAATCCACCACTCTTCCCAAAGTGTTCCTCCAAAAATTCAAGGGATTTTCCCTTCAAATCCATTCCCGTGAAAATTCCCAGGCGGTACATTTTTTCCTTTGTAACTTTCCCTACGCCATAAAACTTTTTCACGTCAAGTGTTTCCAAAAATGGAATCACTTCTTCGGGGCCAATGGTTTTTTGCCCGTTGGGTTTGTTGATGTCACTAGCTATTTTCGCAACAAATTTATTCACAGAAATTCCTGCCGAAGCGTTCAAGCCTGTCTTCTCTTTTATCTTTTTTCGAATCTCTGTGGCAATCATAGTCGCACTGGGATTCCCTTTTTTGTTTTCTGTAACGTCCAGATATGCTTCGTCTAAGGAAAGCGGTTCCACCAAATCGGTATATTCAAAAAATATCTTTC
>JAGQYZ010000536.1 GCA_020435865.1 Aequorivita sp.
ATTCTTGGAGCAGGTACTGCAGGAACCATGATGGCCAATCATCTGGTTTCAAAACTTGATAAAAAAGATTGGAAGATTACGATTGTAGATCAATATGAAACACACTACTACCAACCCGGATTTTTGTTTTTGCCGTTTGATATTTATACAACAAAACAAGTGAAAAAGAAAGGTGAGAAATTTATTCCGAAGGGCGTAAACTATATACTGGAAAAAATTGAACTCATTGTGCCAGAGCAAAACAAGGTGACTCTTGAAAATGGAAAGAATCTTAATTATGATATTTTAATTATAGCCACTGGCACAAAGACGGCTCCTGGTGAAATTGAAGGAATGGACGGTCCGGAGTGGTATAAAAGTATTTTCGATTTCTATACCTATGAAGGTGCAAAAGCCTTGCGGAATAAATTACGCAAATGGGAAGGTGGTAAATTGGTTGTTCATATCTCTGAAATGCCTATTAAATGTCCAGTAGCACCTTTAGAGTTTGCTTTTTTAGCAGATTCCTTCTTTAAACATAAAGGCATGCGGGACAAAGTGGATATTACGTTCGTGACTCCATTAGATGGTGCCTTCACAAAACCAAAAGCAACCGCTGCACTTCATTATTTATTAGAAGAAAAAAACATCAAGGAAGTTACTAATTTCAATATTGAGCGAGTAGATTATGAAAATAATAAGATTATAGATTATGCAGATACTGAAGTTGAGTACGATTTGCTTGTAACTGTGCCAACCAATATGGGTGATGCTTTAATAGAGCGCTCTGGTTTGGGTGATGATCTCAATTATATTCCAACAAATAAAGCAACTTTACAGTCTATTGCAAATGAGAATATTTTTGCCATTGGGGATGCAACTAATTTACCTGCGTCTAAAGCAGGTTCTGTAGCCCATTTTGAAGCCGAAATATTAACAGAAAACATTCTTCGCTATATAAAAGGCGAATCATTGAAAGAGGAATTTGACGGTCATGCAAACTGTTTTATTGAAACAGGAAATGGGAAAGCGCTTTTAATTGATTTTAATTATACACACGAGCCAGTGGAAGGCACTTTTCCTTTTCCAGGTGTTGGTCCGCTAAATCTTCTAAAAGAAAGCAGAACAAACCATATGGGCAAAATGGCATTCAGATGGGTTTATTGGAATATGCTAATTAAAGGAATACATATTCCCTTTGTTTCAGCAACTATGACAGAAAAAGGAAAACATTACGAAGAAGTAAAATAAATCAAACTTAAATTAACAGATTATGAAAAAAGTAATAGCAAATAAGGAAATTGATGTCAACGAAGAAGGGTACCTATTAGATTTTAGCCAATGGAATAAAGAAGTTGGGAAATGTATTGCAGATGAGTGTAATATTGATTTAACTGATAGACACTGGGAGGTTATTGATTATATTCATGAAAAACACCGAAATGAAGAACCGCTATCCATCAGGGGCATTAAGAAAAGTGGGGTCTTTGATGTAAAAGAATTTTACAACCTGTTCCCTGGGGGGCCACTAAAAAAAGCGACGCTTATTGCTGGAATCCCGAAACCAAAAAGCTGTATTTAAAACCTTAAAACTAAAAGAATATGAGTACTAAAGTTAAAAAAATGCTTTTCATATTATCTAAAGCAACAATAGAGAACGCATATGCTGCCTTTATTATGGCAAATGGTGCACGTATGGAA
>JAGQYZ010000537.1 GCA_020435865.1 Aequorivita sp.
CCTGAGCCAGGATCAAACTCTTCATCGTATAATCTTCAATAATATTGCGACCATACACCAAAAGAGCCCGACTCTCAAAAAAATTCAGGAATTCTCACTTAGTTTAGTTTTCTTTGTTGGCAAACATCCTTTCGGACGTTCGCCTACGCTGTCAATTTCAATATCTCAATGAACTTTTGTTTCTATTTTTACTCGCTTTCAAATCGTGTTTTGTAGTCACTCATTGTTTTAGCGGGTGCAAATGTACAACTCTTTTTTAACCCTGCAATATTTTTTAAAAAATATTTCAAAAATTTTCAAGAACGTTGTTTCGTGCTTTGTTGAACATTTATATTTGTTCTTTTAAGCGGGTGCAAATATAGATTGCTTTTTCAATCCTACAAACTTAATTGCCGTTTATTTTGAAATATTTTTTCAATCATTAAGTAAGCGTTTGAAAAGCTATAACTTAGCCTAAAAAATAATTTTACACCTTTCTTGTACCTTAATATATATACTATTTCAAAAAATAAAACTAAAACTACTGCAGTATTATAACCTTTATTAAATAAACATCATCATAAGGCCTCAAAAAACACTTCCGAGTTACTTAGCAAAAGAATATAAGAATACCATATATTCCATATTGCAAACCGTCGAAACTAATAGTATCTTTGCACCCTAAAATTTTTCAGTATATGATAGCCATTACCTTACCAGATGGAAGTGTAAAGCATTTTGATGCAGGAGTTACGCCCATGGACGTAGCCAAAAGTATAAGTGAAGGATTCGCTCGAAACGTGATTTCGGCATCCTTTAATGATATAACTATTGAATCCACCACTCCATTAACGGAAGATGGCAGTCTCGTGTTATATACTTGGAATAATGAGGAAGGAAAAAAAGCGTTTTGGCATTCTTCCGCGCATATACTTGCGCAGGCATTGGAGCAATTGTATCCAGGAATCAAATTAACAATTGGCCCAGCTATCGAAAACGGGTTTTATTACGATGTGGATTTTGGAGACAAAACTATTTCGGAAAAAGACTTAAAAGAGATTGAAGACAAAATGCTGGAAATAGCCCGTGGAAAGTTTGAGTTTTCCATGCGAGAATCTTCAAAAGAAGATGCTTTGGATTATTACAAAAAACTAGGCAACGAATATAAAGTTGAATTGATTGAAAACCTGGAAGACGGAACAATCACTTTTTGCGACCACGACACATTTACAGATTTATGCCGTGGCGGACATATTCCGAATACCGGAATCGTAAAAGCAATTAAGTTAATGAGCATTGCAGGTGCCTATTGGCGCGGTGATGAAAAGAACAAACAGCTTACGCGCATTTATGGGATAAGTTTTCCGAAACAAAAAGACTTAACCGAATATCTTGAACTATTAGAGCAAGCAAAACAACGTGACCACAGAAAACTTGGAAAGGAGCTTGAACTGTTTACCTTTTCACAAAAAGTGGGGCAAGGACTTCCGCTGTGGTTACCAAAGGGAGCCGCACTTCGCGAACGTCTTGAAAACTTTTTAAAGAAAGCCCAGAAAAAAGCAGGCTATGAAATGGTGGTTACGCCACATATAGGCCAAAAAGAGCTTTATGTTACCTCCGGCCATTACGCAAAGTATGGCGCAGATAGTTTTCAGCCAATTCATACACCAGCGGAAGGCGAAGAGTTTCTTTTGAAACCTATGAACTGCCCACACCACTGCGAAATCTATAACAGCAAACCTTGGTCCTATAAAGATTTACCAAAGCGTTTTGCAGAATTTGGCACCGTTTATCGATACGAACAAAGTGGTGAGCTTCACGGTTTGACACGTGTTCGTGGTTTTACACAGGATGATGCGCATATTTTCTGTACACCCGATCAATTGGATGATGAGTTCAAAAAAGTGATTGATTTGGTGCTGTATGTTTTCGGCTCTTTGGGTTTCGAAAACTTTTATACCCAAGTTTCCTTACGCGATCCAGAAAAACCCGAAAAATATATAGGAAGCCTTGAAAACTGGGAAAAAGCGGAAAAGGCAATTATAAATGCTGCTGAAGCAAAAGGACTTGATTATAAAATTGAGTACGGCGAAGCAGCATTTTATGGCCCAAAATTGGATTTTATGGTGAAGGATGCCCTTGGAAGAAGCTGGCAATTGGGAACCATTCAAGTAGATTACAACTTGCCAGAGCGATTTGAACTGGAGTACAAAGGTAGTGATAATGATACACACCGCCCAGTAATGATTCACCGTGCGCCATTCGGAAGCATGGAGCGTTTTGTGGCAATTTTATTGGAACACACAGGTGGAAACTTCCCTCTTTGGCTAATGCCAGAACAAGTCAGTATTTTATCATTGAGTGAAAAATATGAAAAATACTCCCAAAAAGTTTTAAATTTGCTTGAAAATGACGAAATTCGCGCCCTTGTTGACAATAGGAACGAGACAATTGGCAAGAAAATCAGGGAGGCTGAAATGAACAAAATCCCGTATATGCTGATAGTCGGAGAGCAGGAAGAAAAAGATGGAACGGTTTCTGTACGTAAACACGGTGAAGGTGATTTGGGCATAATGACGCCAAAAGCCTTTTCAGAATTGATTCAACAAGCAATAAAAGAAGAATCGAAAGAATTTAATGTTTAACTAAAATTAGTAAGCCATAGCAATACGAAGAAAAAGA
>JAGQYZ010000538.1 GCA_020435865.1 Aequorivita sp.
ATTTATTTCAATATTCGTTGAAACGTTTTTTTTATAGATGAAATGCATAAATATTGCTAAAAAGTTGTTAAATATTTAAAAAGAATTATTTTTGTTTTTTAAAATTTAATGTTAATAACCCCCGAATTATGAAAAAACTTGCATTGACTATTGCTATATTGTTTTCTGTATCAGTTAATTACGGACAAATAAGGAAGCAGACGGTTCTAAAAAAATCTAGTACTACTGCTGAATTAAATAGCACAAATGGCCTTATATTTTTGGATGGAGCTAAAAATTATTCTGCCCAAACGCCAGAAAAGGTACTTCAGGAAGTTTATAATACTCCATCAACTACTACTTTTAAGTTAGTACGGGAGGAAAGTGATAAACTTGGTTTTCTTCATCAAAAATACCAGGAATACTACAATGGTGTAAAAGTTGAATACGGAATTGTAACTCTTCATAGTAAAGAAGGAAAGGCTATATCAATAACTTCAGAATACTATCCAGTATCTGGAATGAACGATGCTACAAGTTTAAGTAAAGAACAGGCTTTTCAAAAAGCTGTTTCCCATATTGGAGCGCAACATTATTTATGGGAAAATGCAGAGATGGCAAAAGTGATGGATGACTATAAAAAACCTGAGGGTGAATTAGTAATTCTTCCTGTTTTTTCAAACACCAACATTTCGGAAAATAAAGTGGAAGCGTATAGATTGGCTTATAAGTTTGATATATATGCTACCAGCCCTGTAAGCCGTGGAAATATCTATATGGATGCGATTACTGGCGAAGCATTGTTCTATGACGCTATCATAAAACATGCCGATAACAAGGGTTTTGAGGGTGTGGTTCGCGCAACAGTAGAAACCGAAGAATCGTTTTGTGAACGAATAGAAAAAGAGGATTCTACCTTGTTGGCTACAGGTACTGCAGCTACACGATATAGTGGTAGCCAAAGTATTACTACCCGAATAATATCTGGATCATATAGATTAAGAGATAATACAAGAGGTAGTGGTATCAATACCTATAACAGTGGTAGAACTCCTTCATATCCTACTACAGATTTTACTGATGCCAATAACAACTGGACAGCTGCAGAATTTGACAATACCAATAAAGACAATGCTGCCCTTGATGCACATTGGGGCGCCGAGAAAACATACGATTATTGGATGAATATACATTCAAGAAATAGCTTTGATAATGCAGGTGCTGCTATTAATAGTTGGGTGCATTATGATGATGTTGTTGGAAATCCAGGCTATAATAATGCTTTTTGGAACGGAAGTGTTATGACCTATGGCGATGGTTCTTGTGGTTATTCAGAAGGTTGTAGTGGTTTTGATGCCCTTACATCCATTGATGTTGCAGGACATGAAATAGGTCATGCCGTGATGACATACACTGCAAATATGGCTTACCAAAGAGAATCTGGAGCAATGAATGAAGGTTTCTCAGATATTTGGGGAGCATGCATTGAACACTATGCCAAAGGGAATGGTAGTGATACTAGTCCTGCAGCTAAAATTTGGCTGATAGGCGATGAAATAGACAGGCGCTCAGGCTCGGCTGCATTACGCTCCATGAGTAATCCACATTCCTTAGGACAGCCTGATACGTATGGTAGTAATGACCCATATTGGATAAATGTAAATTGCGGTACACCAACTCAAAACAATGATTATTGTGGAGTACATACCAACAGCGGGGTTCTAAATTATTGGTTTTACCTTACAGTTGTAGGTGGAAATGGTACAAACGCTAATGGAGATTCTTATAGCGTTTCTGGTATTGGAATGAGCAAATCTCAAGCAATTGCCTATAGAGCTGAAAAAAATTATTTATCATCAAACGCAACTTATGCAGATGCAAGAACAGCTGCAATTCAAGCCGCTAAAGATTTATATGGAAATTGCTCTTTTGAAGAACAAACAGTTACCAATGCTTGGCATGCTGTTGGAGTTGGCGCGGCATTTGTAAATAGCTGTGTACCATCAATAGGGTTTTTGAATGTAACTGGAAATACCTTAGAAGCTACGGATTGTGGGTATCAAGATATTAACATTCCTTTGACTATTGGTTTA
>JAGQYZ010000539.1 GCA_020435865.1 Aequorivita sp.
AAGAATTACTATCTTTAAAAGAAAAACACAAATGCTCACGCTTATACAATCTCCTGTCGAAACAATCCAAATTTCTGTTGAAAGTTATTACGAAGAATTCCTAAAAGTATTACCTCGGATTGCTTTAGCTATATTGGTGATAATTTTAGGTATTTTGTTAGCCCAGCTACTCACCAATTTTTACAAAAGAAGATTTCAACAAAAATCTGAAGATCCATTAATGTCAAGATTTTTGGCGCAAGCTGTAAAAATTATTTTGATCATTATTGCAATAATGATTGCTTTACAGATAGCTGGGTTGGATGGTATAGCTACGGGCCTTTTAACAGCCGTTGGGGGTGGTGCAATTATTTTGGGTTTTGCTTTTCAGGATATAGGGAAGAATTTTCTTGCAGGAATTATTCTAGCTTTCAACCGGCCATTTAATATAAACGATACTATTAAAATTGACGATATCTTCGGGAAGGTGAAAGAATTGAGTTTTCGGTATTCACACATAAAAACCTTTGATGGTCGCGATATTTATATTCCAAACAGCGATGTACTTACAAAACCAGTTGCCAACTATACGGCAGACGGTTTTTATAGAGTGGATTTTTTGGTTGGTATTGGTTATGAAGATGATATTGAAGCCGCAAAAAAAGTGATTCAGGAAATTTTAGATGCCAACAAGGAAATTGTAAGGGACGAGCTTCATGAAAACTTTGTAATTGAAGACCAATTAACTGCGAGTACTGTAAACCTAAAAGTGTTCTTTTGGGTTGATACAGTAGATTATCGGAGAGCTTCACTTGTTTTACGCGGATTAATAATAAAAGAAGTTAAAGAAGCTTTGTCAGCAAAAGATTTCAATCTTCCGTCTGATGTTATTGAATTGAAACTTTATAAAAACACACCTGAAATTCCATTCAAAATAAGTGGAAATATTGAGAAAGAACTTCCAAAAAAGTAATTTAACTACACTGTAGCGGAATATTCAATGTTTTATAGCTCCAATTCTTTCGAAAGCTGAAATGCCACCATTCGGTTCGTATTGTATTAAAACCAAACTTATTCATACCTTCAAAGAGTAGCTTTCGGTTGGCGAGTATTTCTTTTGAAAGATTATAATTGTCAATATGAGCTTCTCTTCCAAAGTAATCATAATCGCTACCCATTTCAACGTAACAACCGTCTAGGGTTTCCAACGTAATATCAACAGCCGCGCCTTTATTGTGTATGGAGCCGTTTCCGTAGGGATTGCCAACGTAGGTTGCTCGAGGCACTTTTGCCCACATCTTTTTCTGCACGTCCAGCGGGCGGTAGCAATCATAAATTTTTATGCGGTAGCCTTTTTCACAAAAATATTGATTGGCCTGTAAAAGTGCTTCCGCAACTTCTGGGCGAAGCATGCACACGGGACAATCGTAAAGCTTTTCGCCAATGAAATTATAAGGGGTTGCGTAACGAATTTGATAGCTAAATTCCGTTGAAAGGTCTTCAAGTTTTACCAGAGGGTCTTGCGGCTTTTCTTGGGAAGAAAAACTGAAGAGAAGAATTGTGAAAAGTAGAATAGACAAAAACTTCATGCTTCAAATTTAAGTAGAATTTAATAACATTCACTTTCGCTATTTGTAACTTTGGTGAAAACGAAAAATTATGAATGATTTAGGAAAAAAATCCGCTTTGATTACTGGCGGTACAAAGGGAATAGGCTATGGAATTGCGGAAGCATTGCTGAAAGAAGGCATTAACGTAGCCATAACCGGAAGAACAAAAGCAACGGCCGAAGAAGCTGCCAAACAACTGAATTCCGGCGGGAACGATAGAGCACAGGCCATAGGTTTAGAGGCAGATGTTCGAAGTTATGAAAGTCAGCAGAAAGCCGTGCAGCAGGTTGTTGATAAATTTGGAAACCTAGATATTGTTATTGCAAATGCAGGACTTGGTCATTTTGGTTCTGTGGAAGATATTACTGTTGAAGAATGGAAAGAAACCATTGATACAAACTTATCTGGCCCTTTTTATTCTTTGAAGGCCAGTGTTGACCAATTGAAGAAAAACAAAGGTTATTTTGTAAGTATTTCCAGTTTGGCGGGAACTAACTTCTTTAAAGGAGGAAGTGCTTATAATGCAAGTAAATTTGGCTTGACAGGATTTACACAAGCTGCAATGTTGGATTTGCGTGACCACGGAATAAAAGTTTCAACTATTATGCCTGGTTCTGTTTCAACTCATTTCAACGGCAATGAGCCCAATGCTAAAGATGCTTGGAAAATCCAAAAAGAAGATATAGGAAAACTTGTGGTTGATTTGCTAAAGATGAATCCACGGACACTCCCAAGTAAAATTGAAGTTAGGCCAGCAATGCCTCCTTCTTAGTTCGTTGAATAAAGTTGGAAGTCGATAGTAAAAAAAGGCGGTTTATCACAAAGATGAACCGCCTTTACCATAGTTGTTTACTTTCTAATTTTTAGTTGGCAGAAAGCAAGGCCAAGAATTTATCAAGGTTTGGCAAGATAACAATACGTGTTCTTCTGTTGGTTGCTCGGCCTTCCTTGGTTTCATTTTCCGTTAGTGGATGATAGCTGCTACGTCCAGCGGCAATCAGCTTTTCAGGGGCTACACCGTAATCATCCTGTAATTTACGGATAACAGCTGTAGAACGATCAACGCTCAATTCCCAGTTGTCTTTAATGTAAGCACCTGGCTTCACAGTTTGACTATCAGTATGGCCTTCAACCATTACTTCCAAAGCTGGCTCACTATTGATTACATTAGCAAGGCGTTCTAAAAGCGGATTCGCTTTTGGATTTACACGAGCACTTCCCGAACTGAACAATAATTTGTCAGAAATGGTAATCATTACAACAGTTTCATCAATATCAATATTGATATCATCTTCTTCACCTTCGCCAACTAAACTGTTGTCAAGGTTCTGTTTAAGATTGTGAGAAACGATAAGATTCATAGAATCCTTAAGAGTCTTTGCCTGTGCCAATTCTTGGGGATTTACATTGGCGAGGGCTTTCCTCATATTCTCTTTGTCGTTTTCTGAAACCACAACGCCTTCAATTTCTTGCAG
>JAGQYZ010000540.1 GCA_020435865.1 Aequorivita sp.
ATATAGTGTGGATGGAAAAGTGGTTTTTTCTGAAGAAGGCAATCTGCAAACTACAAATAGTTACAATTTAAAGCACTTAAATAATGGATTGTATTTTGTTTCCATCACCGACGGTAAGAAAACCTATACCGCCAAGTGGGTGAAGAAGTAAAAACTCGATTATCTGGCAGAACGCAGTCAAGGGCTGTGTTCTACCAGACAATCTATTTATTCAATTACATGTTGCGAATAATTTCGCCACTTCTCCAAACACGCTTCCATATCCTCTGGAATGGGGCATTCAAAGCGCATAAATTCGCCAGAAGTAGGATGCACAAACCCCAAGGTGCGGGCGTGCAACGCTTGACGGGGCAAAACTTTGAAACAATTTTCCACAAACTGCTTGTATTTGCTATAAGTGGTTCCTTTCAATATTTTTTCTCCACCGTAACGCTCATCGTTAAATAATGTGTGGCCTATATATTTCATATGCACCCTAATTTGGTGCGTACGTCCTGTTTCTAACTTACACGAAACAAGGGTCACATAACCCAAACGCTCCAAAACTTTATAATGGGTAACTGCGGGTTTGCCCTTTTCCTCTTCATCGTTTTCGTAAACGGTGTTTTGTAAGCGGTTTTTGGGATGGCGGCCAATATTTCCTTCAATGGTACCTTCCTCTTCTTCCACATTCCCCCAGACCAAGGCTACATATTCGCGCTCGGTGCTTTTGTCAAAAAACTGTTTGGCAAGATGTGTCATCGCTTCCTCGGTTTTGGCAATAACCAAAAGTCCGCTGGTGTCTTTGTCTATTCTATGGACAAGTCCCGGGCGATTACTAGAATTATTTGGGAGGTTTTCAAAATGATAAGTCAACGCATTTATTAGCGTGCCACTATAATTGCCATGGCCTGGATGCACGACCATTCCTGCTGGTTTGTTTACTACTAAAACGGCATCGTCTTCATAAACAATATCTAACGGAATATTTTCGGGAACAAGCAGAAACTCGTAAGGTGGATGCTCAAAAAGCACCGTCACTACATCATTGCCCTTTACTTTGTAGTTGCTTTTTACGGGAACCCCGTTAACGAAAATATTTCCAGCAGTAGCGGCTTTTTGAATTTTGTTGCGCGTGGCTTTTTCAATCAGGTTCATTAGGTATTTATCTACCCGCAATGCGCCCTGCCCTTTCTCTGCCTTAAAACGGTAATGTTCATAAAGATCATCACTACCTTCAGTATCATCAATTTCTTCTTCGTTAAAATTCGCCATTGTTTTCTTCTTCGTTTTGAACCGGTGCCTCTTCATCTCCACTCGTTGGTTCTTCATCAGATTGAATTCTATTTAGCGATTCATCGCCAACTATTAAATCAATCACCGAAGTTTTCTGAAGCGGTGTGCCTGGGTCTAATTTTTCACCTTTGTAGCGCATTTCCAAAACGTTGTCGCTAATGTGCGGACGATAACTTATTTTTCCTATTTCAAAACCCATTGCCAAAAGTGTTGGCTCGGCTTGGCGGCGTGTGCGGCCCAATATGTCTGG
>JAGQYZ010000033.1 GCA_020435865.1 Aequorivita sp.
ACAGTAAAATTTGAATCCAGCGGCTCCAGATTTTCTTTCAAAACCTCTAGAAATTCTTCGCCATATTCCAAATAGAATTCTGAAAAATTAAGTTGGCGTTCCTGCAAACTTTGATTTGGGAACAATTGATTTTGAATGTTTTTTAGTCGTTCAAGTGCATCGGAAAGATTGCGTTTTTGAGCTTTCAGCAATCGTTTTTCAAGATTGTCCAATCCGTTTAGTTGTTTCTTTTCCTGTGCGCCAACGGCTCCCAAAAATGAAACATCGGTTTGTTTTGCCAATTTATATAAATCCTTGAATTGTTGTTTTAAAAATTCTTTTTGTTGCGAAAAGTCTATTTCAATTTTTGAAATTTCATAAGTATATCGAGTAATCAACTCGTGCTGTGGTAGAAATAATTCTTCAATCCCTGTCTTAAGTTTTTTCAATTTTTCGGAAAGTATTTTAGGAACCAAAAGCACTGAATTACGGAGCAATAAAATAGGGAAGGGCACTTCTACTTTGTTGAAATAATCTTTCAACTGAAACCAATACGCCAACTCACCACCACCGCCAATGTAACACAGATTTGGTAAAATTTCTTCTTGATACAATGGACGAAGCAACGCATTGGGTGAAAATCGTTCTGGATTTTCGTGGAGCTCATTAATGATTTCTTCTTTTGAAAAAGAGATGTCTGTTTCATTTACATAAAATCGGCCTTCTTTTTCGATGATGCGTTCCCGAAGGTTTTCCTTTAAATAAAACAGATTTATTTCCCGAGGATGTACTTGTTCTGAAAAGCCTAAATCAGTTAATTTTTCAGTTGTTTCTGAAACTTTTTTAAAGCTGAGGTTTTCGGTCAGTTCCTTTTCGGCATAAGGAATAAAGCACTTTTTTAATTCTGCATCATTGCCATCCACAATCACCAAACCGTGATGATAAAACAGGCAATTGGCCAAAAACCGCGTGGCATCAGCAAGATTTTCGTGATTGGTGTAGGCATCGGAAAAATAAGAAATCAACTTTTTAGCGTTTTCACTTTCGCCAAATTCCTTTTTCAATTGTTGTTTCACTTCTTTCAAACCTTCGGTTGAAAGTTCGCCTACTGCTCCAGAAGACTTTCTGTTCCATTTCACTTTTTTTCCGAAGAGATTGAAATAATTTATTTCTTCAAAATCATGGTCTTCAGTTGCCATCCAATAAACAGGAACAAAATGGTAGTTGTGATATTCTTTATTCAGTTTTTCACAGAGGTTTATTGCAGAAAATATTTTATATAAAAAGTATAAAGGGCCCGTAAAAAGATTAAGCTGGTGGCCTGTGGTTACTGTAAAAGTAGTGTGTTCTTTCAGTAAATCGATATTGCTCAATGTGGATTGCGAAAGAGAATTGTCGCCATATTGAAGCATAATTCGTTTTGCCAACAAATGTCTTTTTTCATCCGTAAAATTCTTCTGCTTTTCTACAAGCTGAAGTTTGAAATTTTCCAAGTTCGGAAAACGATTGTAAAAAGGCTTTAATGAAACATCTTCAGCGAGATAATCGCAAATGAGCTTAGAAAAATAACCTGTGTTTTTATACGGAATGGAGTGGTTAGGCATAGGTTTTTCAGAAAGATTAAAACAAAAATACAGTATAATTCATAATTCAGAATTCTCAATCAAGAATTTGGTAAAACTTTAGTAGTTTTAGCCCACTTTTTAAAAACTACTTAATGAAACGTATCCTCCTACTTTTTTTGCTGATTTCCCCTCTTTTAACAAGTGCTCAATTGAAATCTCCTTCAGATTTTTTAGGATATGAAATTGGGACTCAATTTTCCAGACATGCAGATATTGTAGGCTATTTTGAACACCTTGCAGCGAATAGCCCAATGGTGGAGTATTATGACTACGGAAAAACCAACGAACGTAGAAGGCTGACTTACGCAGTAATTTCTTCTGAAGAAAACCTTGCAAATCTTGAAAAAATAAGAACCGATAATTTAAAAAACATCGGCATCCTTTCCGGAAATGCTTCTCCTGAAAAAGCAATTGTCTGGCTAAGCTATAACGTGCATGGCAATGAAGCCAGTAGTAGTGAGGCAGCAATGAACACAGCATACAAACTCATTACCGAACACGCAGATTGGCTTAAAAACGTGGTGGTTATTATGGATCCCGGACTAAATCCAGATGGACGTGATCGCTATGTAAATTGGTATAACCAAGTGAAAGCCTCGCCATACAATGCTTCAAAGGATGCAACCGAACACCACGAGCCTTGGCCCGAGGGACGGCCTAACCATTATCTGTTCGATTTAAATCGCGACTGGATGTGGGCGAGCCAGGTGGAGACACAACAGCGTTTAAAAGTTTACAACCAGTGGATGCCACAGATACACGTTGATTTTCATGAGCAGTATCCAGATAATCCGTATTACTTTGCACCTGCTGCAGAGCCTTTTCACGAAATAATTACACCTTGGCAGCGTGAATTTCAAAACAAGGTAGGGAAGAACAACGCCAAATATTTTGATAAAAATGGGTGGCTTTTCTTTACCCGAGAGAGTTTTGATTTGCTCTACCCGAGTTATGGAGATACCTATCCAATCTTTATGGGCGCCATCGGGATGACTTATGAACAGGCGGGGCACGGAATAGCCGGTTTGGGAATTATTAATGGGGAAGGCGTGGAACTCACGCTGAAAGATCGCATTGCCCATCATACAACTTCGGGACTTTCAACGATTGAAGTAGCTTCCCAAAATGTAGCTTCGTTGAATACGGAATTCAAGAAATTCTTTAAAAATGAAACGCTAAAGTATAAAAGCTTTGTGCTAAAAGGGAATCCAGATAATATAAAATCGCTTACCGAAATGCTGGATCGTCACGAAATAACGTATGGCTTTGCAACTGGCGGAAGTGCAACGGGGTTCAATTATACTGAAAATAAAAAGGGAACAATGGACGCCAAAGGTGCTTTGGTGGTGAGCACCAACCAGCCTAAAGGGAAAATGGTACAAGTGCTTTTTGAGCCTAATGCGGCACTGTCAACGCCCATTACGTATGATATTACCGCTTGGAGTTTGCCGTATGCTTTCGGGTTGGAAGGTGTGGCGAGTGCTAC
>JAGQYZ010000541.1 GCA_020435865.1 Aequorivita sp.
AAACCATCCAGCTAATGGAAAAATTGGTAGAAACCATTAATTGGAAGCTTGATTATACCGCTTTAGAAGCCCAGGAAAACCCAAAGGAAATTGCTTCAAAAAAATGAAACTGATTGTTGTTTTTTCTATTTTCATGAGTGTGTCGGCGTTTGCCCAGGATTATGAAAGGGTAGACGCCATCATTTCAATGTATCCAAACACTTTTGATAATCCAGAAAAACTTTCAAAATTTATTGCTCGCGATTTTGCTTCCGAAGAAGATAAAGTTAGGGCAATCTATACTTGGATCATCCAAAACATTGCTTACGATCCTAATGAATACAAACAGTTTGACTACACATTTACAAACTATCGCGAACGAAACGAAAAGGATGAAAAATTACGCGCCAAAATCATCCAGAGAACCCTCCTAAAAGGTGTTGCGGTTTGTGAAGGATATGCCATGCTTTTTGAAAAACTGTGTGAGCAACAAGGAATAAAAAACTACTTGGTTCGTGGCGATATAAAATCCAATTTTCCAGATATCGGACGACCTTTTAAGCGTGTCCATATGTGGAATGTGGCCAGTATTGATGGAAAATTTTATCTATTTGATGCTACTTGGGGCGCCGGAAAATACAATGGAAAATTTATTAAAGAACCAAGCTATTTTTATTATAAAACACCACCCGCTCTTTTTATAAAAACACACTATCCCGATATGCCCGAAGATGCATTTTTGGACGAAATGATTAGCAGAAAACAATTTTCAGAACAACCACTGATTATTGAAAAAAACTTATTGGCAAAAGATATTGAATCCCCATCAAAAGGGTTGCTTTTTGAAGATGCATATTTTGGCGAAATTTTGTTCTCCATTAAAAATATTGACCCTGAAAAAATTTCATATTCTTACGGAACTGATATAATATCCATTGAAGAAATTGAACGGGAAGCAAACAAAATAAAATTCAATGTGCCTTTAATCATCGGCGCAAAAACGTTACTCATCTATTTTGATGGAAAACCCGCTTTGGGTTATAAAATAAACTGAAATAGTATGAACATTGAGCAATTTCGTGATTATTGTTTATTAAAAAAGGGCGTTAGCGAGTCTTTCCCTTTTGATGAAAAAACGCTCGTTTTTAAAGTAATGGGGAAAATGTTTGCGCTAACTGGGTTAGAATATAATCCTGCACAAGCCAACCTAAAATGCGACCCAGAACGGTCCATCGAACTTCGTGAGGAATATGACGGATTAATCAGGCCAGGCTACCATATGAGTAAAGTTCATTGGAATACTGTGGAATTGGAGCGAAACCTACCAAACAAACTGGTTATGGAATTGATTGATCATTCCTATAACTTGGTTGTGAAAAGCCTAACAAAAAAATTGCAAGCGGAACTAGATTCGCTTTAAAACTGAAAAAATTAATGAGCCATCCCGCTGATTTTTACAAAATACAGATTGAAATCCATACAGATGCATTACAGAAAATAAAGCAAAAACTTGCTGTTTCAAGCACTATTCGACTTGTTGTTTTTTTGATTGCTTGTTTTGGGGTTTATTTTTTCTTCGGAAACGCAAAAGTGGTTATTGCAATTATTGTGTTGGCAATTTTGGCCTTCGTTTATTTAGTTTCAAAGCACAGCGGCCTGCAGTACAAGCGCGATCTTGAAAAAGCTTTGATTGACCAAAACGAAACCGAACTGGAGGTGCTTGATCGCACTTTTTACCATTTACCTTCTGGTGAAAAATATAAAGATCCGCTTCATTTTTACAGTCAGGATATTGATCTTTTTGGACGAGGTTCTATATTTCAATATTTAAACAGAACTGCTTTGGAAAGTGGCTCCGATTTTTTGGCAAAGCTTTTTACGGAAAATAAAATTGATTCCATTTCGGCAAAACAGCAGGCTATCAACGAACTTTCGGAAATGCCCAAGTGGCGCCAACAGTTTTCTGCAATTGCTTCTTTGGTGAAAACAGAGGTTTCCACAGCTGAGGTAACTAATTGGCTTAAAAACTATAAACCTTTTGTGCCAAAATGGATTGTATCCGTTTCACTGCTCTTTTCAGTTATTTCCGCAGGGTTGATTGTTTTGAATTATCTGGATATGGTTTCAGGATATGCGGTTGCAGGATGGTTCTTTTTAGGTTTGTCCATTACTGGGCGTTATTTGAAAAAAATAAATGACCTTTCCACAAACACTTCAAAAATACAAAGCACTTTTGAGCAGTTTCACAAATTGATTTTAGAGATTGAAAAAGAGGATTTTACTTCAGAATTGCTTTCTGAAAGAAAAAATTTAGTAGCTACTTCTGAAGTAAAAGCTTCTTCGATTTTGAAGAAATTCGCCAAACATTTGGACGCTTTGGATCAACGCAGCAATATGCTCATAGGAGCTATCGCGAACGGTTTTATGCTGCGTGATCTTCGCCAGGGCTATAACATTGAACGATGGATTGAAGCACACAAAGAAAGTGTTCCTTTGTGGTTTGATGTCATCATTTTTTTTGATGCGTATAACAGTTTGGGCAATTTCAGTTTTAATCACCCCAACTATGTTTTTCCAATGATAAATGATGATTTTCCCGTGCTAAAAGTAAAAGGTGCTGGGCATCCTTTATTAAAAGAAGCCACGATGGTTCGTAACGACTTCCAAATAAATTCTGAGGAATTTTTCATTGTTACGGGCGCAAATATGGCTGGGAAAAGTACATTTTTGAGAACTGTTTCACTACAAATCGTAATGGGAAATATGGGTTTGCCTATCTGTGCTGAAAAAGCAGAATACAACCCGATAAAACTTATCACAAGTATGCGAACTACGGATAGTTTGACAGATGATGAGTCCTATTTCTTCAGCGAATTGAAACGATTGAAATTTATTGTTGAGGAAATAAAAATAGACCGTTATTTCATCATTTTGGACGAAATTTTAAAAGGGACAAACAGCACAGACAAAGCCATTGGTTCCCGAAAATTTGTGGAAAAACTAGTGGCTAGTAACTCTACCGGAATCATTGCTACACACGATTTAAGCCTGTGTGTTGCCGCAGAAGAACTACCCAAAGTAAAAAATTATTTCTTTGATGCACGTATTGAAAATGAAGAGCTCTTTTTTGATTATACTTTCAAGCCTGGAATTTGCCAAAATATGAATGCCTCCTTTCTACTGAAAAAGATGAAAATTGTGGATTAGTAAATATAAATATCACAAAAACAAGTGTTTATAATTTTTTTAGTTATATTTATACTTTAAACTCCTCATTAGATTTTTTACCCAAATTAATTTGCTTTAAATCATTGCCCCAAAATTTTAAA
>JAGQYZ010000542.1 GCA_020435865.1 Aequorivita sp.
GATTTTTTGCAAATGATTTCTTAATTGAAAGCAATAAAGATGTGAAAAAACCTATTTTTGCAACGCAAGAATTGGGCATTCCATGTTTAAAAAAATAAAACACCATTCCTTAAAAAAACACACCGAAAAAAAACTGACGGAGCGTGATATTTCACAAAGGAATACATCTTTAAAATATTTGGGTTTTTTAGTGGACGAAGCTTTTTTTGATGATTTTGAAATGCTTTATGAATTTGGAAAAGAACTTGGTTTGCAGCGAAAAGATGTAAAACTTTTCACTTTTGTGGAAACACGGCGGAAAATTCCATCGCTTCGACAAAACCAGATAACCAATAAAGAATTCAATTGGCGTGGTGAAATTCACAATCAAAATGCACGGGAATTCCTTGATTTTCCCTTTGATGTTTTGGTTGGTTTTTACAAGGAAAAACATGAATTTTTGGGCGCGATGGTTGCGCAGAGCAAAGCAAAATTTAAAATAGGTTTCAATGATGCAGACGCGCGTCTTTTCGATTTACTTATCGCCGTTGATTTGCAAAAACCAGCCGCTTTTAAAAATGAAGTAAAAAAATATTTGAAAATCTTTAAAAAAATAGATTGATATGAAAGAATTGATTGGAACCGGAGTTGCGTTGATTACTCCTTTTAAAAATGACTTTTCCATAGATGTGGAAGGGCTTAAAAGCGTGGTTAATTTCAACATAGAAAACGGCATTGACTACTTGGTAGTTTTAGGAACAACTGCCGAAAGCGCAACACTTTCAAAAGAGGAAAAGCAGGTTGTAATTGACACAATTGTTTCGGCAAATAGTGGGCGTTTGCCATTGGTTTTAGGCATTGGAGGAAACAACACACAAGAAGTAATTTCTGAAATGAAAACCCGCGATCTTTCAGCCTTTACTGCTATTCTTTCAGTTTCGCCGTATTATAACAAACCTACACAAGAAGGAATTTATCAGCATTTTGCTGCGATTGCAAAAGCAGCTCCTATACCGATAATTCTATATAACGTTCCAGGAAGGACAGCTTCAAACATGCTTCCTGAAACCGTGATTAGATTGGCAAATGATTTCGATAAAATTGTAGCCATAAAAGAAGCTGCGGGAGACGTTGTGCAGGCAATGAAACTGATTTCAGGTTGCCCAAAGGATTTCTTGGTAATTTCTGGTGATGATATGATTACCTTGCCAATGGTACTTGCAGGCGGAGCGGGAGTTATTTCGGTTATTGGCGAAGGGTTTCCAAAAGACTTTTCAAGAATGGTAAAGCTTGGTTTGGATAAAAAAGTTGAGGAAGCTTATGAAATTCACTATAAAATAGCTCCAGCAATCGATTATATATTTGCGGAAGGAAATCCTGCCGGAATTAAGTCTGTTTTTAAATCTTTGGGAATTTGTGGCGATACCGTAAGGCTTCCTTTAGTGGGCGTTAGCGATGGTTTGAGATCCAAAATAGACTCTTTCGTCAAAAATTTCTGAAACAGTTCTTTTTCACTTGTAC
>JAGQYZ010000543.1 GCA_020435865.1 Aequorivita sp.
CTTTGTAAACAAAAGTGCCCCGAAGTTTTCTTCGGGGCACTTTTTATTTTATCAAAAATTTATTTCTTAGAAAGTAACTACAAGATTTGCGGTTAAACCAGTATTTTCAGGCACATATCTACAAACACCTCCTACGCAAATCAAACCACCACGCTGGCGGCCATAGTTTAAAGCAAAACGTGCAGGACCTTTGGAATAACTTCCACCAAAACTGTAATAATGAATTTTTCCTTCACCTTCATAATTCCAAGCATCTGCCGCGTAAAGCGTAAATGCAGAACTGAAGTTGTACTCCAATACACCGGCAGCCCAATTTTTTCTATCTACATTTTTTCTGCTTTTATCTATCCACAAATGTTGCAATTCCAAGCGCAAAGCTTTTCCGCCTTCAAATTTGCGTGTGCCTTCAACAACTGCAATTTGTGCTCTGATGTCGCCTTGGGTTCCTAATGGGCCACCTTCTGCAACACCTTTGTCAATAATTACATCTTGAAAAGTGGCTACAGAGCTCCATTTTGAAGACCAACGGTTTTTCACTTCAATATTAAGATCGCGGAAATAGCGCTCGCCCTTGCCAATAAATTTTGGGTCGTATGTTTGTTCAGCTTCATTAAAGGTCGCTTCCAAACCAGCCCAATAAGAGAAATTTCCAGCCACTTTGGTTCCTAATTTTCCAAGTGTAGATTCTTTGTCAAAAGAATAATATACATCTACTTGTGTACCCACTTCTCCAGCTCTTTTTTCAGAATCACCAAAAAGGAGACGTGGTTGGGCACTATATACATATATATTAGACAATAAATAATCATGTTGTTTTGTAAGACCAGGAACGTAGTTTACAATCTCTTCATTATAAACGTTTCCTTCTGCATATCGATCAGCGTAAAATGTGAAATTTTCCAATCTTCTGAAAGTGGAATTAATTCCTAATCCTTTTTGGGCATACCCTAAGTTTACTTGAAGTGCTGTACCGTCAAAAAGTTGTGGTGAAGCAATACCGCCTTCGTTTACAATTACATCTGGATCTTTGGTAATAGCCTCAACGCCACCGTAGAAATTTTTTGCCACAAAATCAAGTCTTCCCCCATAGGCATTAATGTTTGCGGGAATTGAATCATTGCTGCCGTTTGATTGGTATCTAGCCACGTAGCTTGCACCAAGTTTCAGGTCAACAGCATCAATATTCAAAAGGCCACTTAAATCTGCATTGGCATCAAGACCTTGCATAACCCCTTCAGAAACGTCAAAACCGTTTCTAATTTGGCCGTAAACTCCAGTAACATCAACATTTGCGGTTGGGGTAAATTTAACACGAAGTCCTTTCATTGCATTGTTGATGCCCAGTTGGCGGTCTTCCCAAGTTCTAAGAATTAAGCCGCTCCCAAATTGCTCATAAAAGTAACCACCAGTAATATCCAATGTTTCGTTTTTAAAGTTTAAGTAATATGTGCCAATTCCGTTCTGTCCGTCCCAAATTGGCGAATATCCCAAAAGAGCTGCAGGAAGATAAGACTCATATTGAATCCCAGCTGTAAATTTTCCTAAGGAATAATTAAACTGTACATAGTTATTAGATCTAAATCGGTCATCTGGTGTATCAAAACCAATTTTATCATCTGGCATGAGCCATTGAGAGTTCGATTCAAG
>JAGQYZ010000544.1 GCA_020435865.1 Aequorivita sp.
AATTGATTTTTTCTTTTAATAGCGTATTCAAAATTTCACGGAGTTCTTCCTCAGAGCCATTGTTAAAAAAATCTTCATAGTTCATAAAAACTGCACGCTCTAAATCAAAATTCAAGCAGTCAAATGTATAGGCTGCATGTGCTGCTCCAGTGTAGTGGTTTTCTTTGTAAAAAAGAACGCTGATAAGTTTGTCGTTGAGGCTGTAGATTTTATAATCTACCATTCGTTTTTCGTTTTGCCTTGGAATTCCTAATGAATCGCAAAGTCGTTTTTCTTCTAAAATTTGCTTTTCTACACCTTTGGCATCCAGATAATATTTGCTGATGTATTCGTTGAAATTTTCAAATTGGGGCTTTATTTTTTGATTGAGGTATGGATATTTAAAGTCGAGCGTGTACCAATCACCTTTCTTTAAAAATGATTTCGAGATTAGTAGATTTTCCAGCTCATCTTTTGAGTCCTTTTTTTCAAGGAGTTCTTGCCGTTTTAGGTTTAAGGTTTTTTGTTGTATCTCCAAATTTTTATCGGAAACACGTAAGGAGTCTACAATTTCTTCTTGATTATTTTGTGGGACTGGAATATCAACTTCCTCCTTTTTGGCATCGTTTTTACAACCTAAAAGTGCGAAAAAAATAAGGATGGGGAGAAAATTTTTCATGTTTTTAGGGTTTTTAATTATAAAAATAGGGAAAGAATGACAACGAAAAAAAGTTCAGCATCTTTTCATCAGTTTTCAAGCACCATTTTTAGTTTTGCGAGCATTATTACCTCGCTTTTGTTTTTTCCCACAAAGGAATTGGCAATTGCGTTTGCAGTCTTCCAAATTAGGTCTTTTCGTTCTTTGGTGAAAAGCTTTGGGTGTTCTTTTTTATAATCGGCAAAACTCTCAAAGCAATCACTTGCATCAAGTTGTTCATAATCAAACCAATCAAAAACCACTTCTATTTGGTATGCTGCATCTACATGAAAGGGGTCTTCGTAATCGTCCAGATTTTTCCATTGTTCGGCAACAATGCTTTTCAACGTGTCATATTCTACTTTACGCACTACCTTATCTGCCGCGGCAATAGCGTAAAAAAGCTCACCCATTTTTTGGTAAAACAGGAGTTGAGGTTTATCAACAGTTCCCATAATGCTATAATTTTATGATTCTTAAAGGTTGTAAAACTAAATAGTTTTCCAGTGAATTTTTATGATATAAATCAGTTCTAAAAAACTGTTTAAAATCCTTACTTTTGGGGGATGAAGGTTTTTGAGGAAAAAAAAGGGAATATATTTAAAATTCTTTCTGAAGCGATTTCAGAAGGTATTGTTATTGTTAACGAAGATCAGGAAATTGTAACTTCTAATGAGGCCGCAAACTACATGTTTGGTTATGGAGCAAAAGAACTTTTGGGTGAAAAAATAGACCTTTTAATTCCGAGAAAATACAGGCACAGCCATACCGGACAGGTAGAGGCATATATGGAAAAAAGCGATCCACGCCAAATGGGGCATGGACGTGACCTATACGGCCAACGTAAAGACGGTAGCGTTTTCCCTGTGGAAGCTGGAT
>JAGQYZ010000545.1 GCA_020435865.1 Aequorivita sp.
GTATTGGGCTGACGGGCATTTTTTTGAAGACAATTCAGTATCTTCCAGTTTAAAGTATCTATGCTCATATTAAAGAAAAAATTAAAATTAATATAATAATTAAAGTAAATATACTATTTTACTTTAAAATTTATTGTGAAAAACATTTCCTTGTCATTAAATTTGATACGCTTAATAAAAGAAAAATGTCGCCCCATTCATTCGCAAATAATCCGCATTCTGCTATTTATAAAAAAGCATTGGATATATTCTCTTTAGCAAGAAACATATCTAATTACTTGAGCCATGATCTTGCTTCCCTACAAAAGCATGGAGCTGAAGATCCAAATATTTATTTTACTGGAGATATTGTTCAGCAATCGGTTTCATTGGGACCCCAAATTCTCAAAGCGGAAAACCAGCTTTTTTCTGAGGAAAAACACAAATATGCTGCTTCCGTGATGCGTCTTTCAAATTTACTCTATAAAAATTGTGAACGCTTGGAGAGAATAAATAGTAATGGGAAGGATTTTCTACCGTTGCTTCGCAAAGAACTCAAAAAGTTCAGAAAACTTCAGCATACTTGGATGTTGACTCTTTGATTATCAAAATTCCATTGCTATGTTATAGATAACGATTTAGCATAAATTGTATTAAAAAGATTCCTAATAATAATTAGCGTAATAGATAGGCTTCAAAATTCATCTTATCAATCGTACTGATTTTTAGCCTATGCTAAAGTCTTTTTTTACATATTTCTTCTATATTGTCCTCCTACTTCAAACAGTGCCTCGGTAACTTGCCCTAAAGAGCAAACTTTTGTGGCTTCCATTAGCTCCTCAAATATGTTCTTATTGTGAATGGCTGCAAATTTTACTTTTTCAATAGAAGAAAGTGCTTTATCGCTATAAGCCTTATGAAGATTTTGAAGTGTTTCAATCTGAACTTGCTTTTCTTCTTCAGTGGCACGAATTACCTCTGCGGGAAGAACTGTTGGTGATCCCTTACTGCTTAAAAAAGTATTTACACCAATAATTGGGAAATCTCCATTGTGTTTCAAGGTTTCGTAATATAAACTCTCTTCCTGTATTTTACTGCGTTGATACATGGTTTCCATAGCGCCTAAAACTCCTCCACGTTCCGTAATACTATCGAATTCTTTTAGAACTGCTTCTTCAACAAGATCTGTCAGTTCTTCAATAATGAATGAACCTTGAATTGGATTTTCATTTTTGGCAAGTCCAAGTTCTTTATTAATTATCAATTGAATTGCCATCGCACGACGCACACTTTCTTCTGTTGGAGTAGTGATTGCTTCATCATAAGCATTAGTGTGTAAAGAATTACAATTGTCATAAATAGCATATAACGCTTGAAGTGTAGTACGAATATCATTAAAATCAATTTCCTGAGCATGAAGGGAACGTCCAGAAGTTTGAATATGGTATTTTAACATTTGGGCTCTTGAATTGGCTCCATACTTTTCTTTCAAAGCCTTTGCCCAAATCTTTCGAGCCACTCTCCCAATAACGGCATATTCTGGGTCTATGCCATTGCTAAAGAAAAAAGAAAGGTTAGGACCAAATTCGTTAATGTCCATCCCGCGACTCAAATAGTATTCCACATAGGTGAAACCATTGGCTAGTGTAAACGCCAATTGTGTAATTGGGTTTGCGCCAGCCTCTGCAATATGGTAACCGCTGATTGAAACCGAATAAAAGTTTCTAACTTTTTTCTCAATAAAATATTCTTGTACATCGCCCATCAGCCTTAAGGCAAATTCTGTTGAAAATATACAGGTATTTTGTGCTTGGTCTTCTTTCAAAATATCTGCTTGAACCGTACCGCGAACCTGTTGCAGTGTTTCGTATTTAATCTTGTCATAAACATCCTCATCTAAAACTTGATCACCAGTTACCCCAAGCAACATCAATCCCAAACCGTTGTTGCTCTCGGGTAATTCTCCATAATACTTCGGGCGCTCAATACCTTTTTCCTTGTAAATTTTGTTGATTTTCTTTTCAACCTCGCCTTCCAGCCCGTTTTCGCTTATGTATTTTTCACAATTTTGGTCGATGGCCGCATTCATAAAGAAACCAAGCAACATAGGTGCCGGACCATTGATAGTCATACTTACTGAAGTCATAGGGTGGCTCAAGTCAAAGCCCGAATAAAGTTTTTTGGCATCGTCCAAGCAACAGATAGAAACTCCTGCATTTCCAATTTTTCCATAAATATCTGGGCGAAGGTCTGGATCATTTCCGTATAACGTTACACTGTCAAAAGCTGTAGAAAGCCGCTTAGCGGGCAAACCCATACTTACATAGTGAAAACGACGATTGGTTCGTTCTGGGCCTCCTTCGCCAGCAAACATTCTGGCTGGATCTTCTCCAGTTCTTTTGAAAGGATAAAGACCAGAAGTATAAGGGAACTCTCCAGGAACATTTTCCTGAAGTGTCCAATTCAAAATATCGCCCCAAGCTTGATACTTTGGCAATGCAACTTTTGGAATCTGCATATGCGAAAGTGATTCGGTATGTGTGTCAATATTTATTTCTTTACCTCTAACTTTAAAACTATAAACTTGGTTTTTGTACTTGCTTACTTTTTTATCCCAACCTATAATTATTTCCCAGTTGTAAGGATCTATGTTTAACTTTTCGCGGTCAAATTCAGCAAGTAACAATTTCAACAAATCCTTATTTTTTTCTGAATTGATAATCGATTCAGAAACAATTCCAACTTTATCAATCTCGGGTTTTTTCCCTGAAATAGATTCCATCGTTTTAAAGATTCCGTAAAGTTTCTGCGCAACTTCAGCTTGTTC
>JAGQYZ010000546.1 GCA_020435865.1 Aequorivita sp.
CAGATGGAAGTGAAATCTGTTACCTTTGAAAAAACAGGGAGCGAACTGATTGCACTTTTAAAAGAATCAGAAGAAATAAAACAGAACAAACCTTTGTTTAATAGAGCGTTACGCCGAACTCTTTTTACACATCAGCTTATCTCTTTTGTAGATGAAAATGGGTATATAAACCTTAAAATTGAAAAGGCAGACGGCAGAAAAAAAGCAATTACCACCTTCAACAATTATCAACAAGCAAAGTCGGAACTCTTCAAAATAACGGAGGAAAATCAGCTCTGCCAAAAGCTTACGGGGCTTTACGATACCAAAAAACAATGCTTCAATTATACCATCAAAGAATGCTATGGTGCTTGTATAAACAAGGAACCAGTTAATGAATATAACGACCGAGTAACTACATTTTTGGAAAAGCGCAGTTACGAAAACCAAAATATGTTGATTATAGACCGAGGTAGGGAAATTGAAGAACGCTCCGTTATTTTAATAGAAAACGGAGTTTATAAAGGCTATGGTTTTTACAACTTGAATTACCAAGTTAACAATCCGGAAATTCTAAAATCCATAATCAACCCAATGCAGAACAACCGCGATGCACAACACATTATTCAAAGTTATCTTCGGAGGAAAAAAGTACTGAAAACGGTAAACCTTTCAACCAATAAGGTTAATTAGATTAAAGTTGTGTAATTTAGGCTTTCAAAAAAATTACATTGAAACCAACCAATAAAAATTCTTGGCGATACCGACTTCACGAAATCATTTATGAAGCAGACACCCCATTGGGAAAGCTTTTTGACGTGGTTTTGCTTGCGATTATTCTTCTGAGCATAGTTTTGGTTATGCTAGAGAGTGTTCGGTGGATTGATATAAAATATCATAATATCCTATATTTTTGTGAATGGGTCATTACCATATTTTTTACTATAGAATATATTGCAAGAATCATTACGGTAAAAAAACCTAAAACCTACATTTTTAGTTTTTTTGGCATCATCGATTTTCTATCTACAATACCACTTTATATATCGATGATTTTGGCAGGAAGTCACTACTTATTAGCTGTACGGGCTTTACGATTGTTACGGGTTTTCAGGATTTTAAAAATAACTCGTTATGTTGGCGAATCGAACAAACTGGTTAAAGCTCTAAAAGATAGTAGACCAAAAATATTGGTCTTCCTTTTTGCAGTTTTAATTATTTCCATCATCGCTGGTACGTTAATGTATATAATAGAAGGAGAAGAAAGCGGTTTTGTTAGTATTCCCGTAAGTGTATATTGGTGCATTGTTACCCTAACCACAGTAGGTTTTGGCGACATTGCTCCCGTCACCCCACTCGGTCAGTTTCTAGCCGCGCTTATTATGATTATGGGGTACGGCATTATCGCCGTACCCACAGGTATTGTAAGTGCTGAATACACAAAAAATATGGGTAAGCAGGATGTTTTGGGAAAAGACTACGTACACGTAAACACACAAGCCTGTATAAATTGTGGTGCACAAAAGCATAGGGATGATGCTAAATTTTGCCATAAATGTGGCGAAGAATTACACCCTGAAAATAACATCGAAGCCTAATGTCTTCAAAAAAACCATTGCTTATTTGTGTTGTGGGCGCTACTGCCATTGGTAAAACTTCATTGGCTATAAAGCTTGCACAGGCTTTTTCTACGGAAATAATCTCGGCAGATTCCCGGCAGTTTTTTAAGGAAATGTCTGTTGGCACAGCTGTTCCAAGTAAAGAAGAATTAAGTACTGCACCACATCATTTTATTCAAAACAGAAGTATTTTTGAAGAATATTCCGTTGGCGATTTTGAAAGAGATGCACTTGCATTACTAAAAGTTTTTTTTGAAAAAAACAACATAGTTATAATGGTTGGAGGCTCGGGATTATATGTTGATGCCGTGGTGAAAGGTTTGGATAATTTTCCAGAAGTACCTGTTTCATTTCGAGAGGGCTTAAATACTGAATTAGCTGAAAAAGGCATTGAAGTCCTTCAAAATGAATTAAAAAAAGTTGACCCAGTTTATTTCGAAAAAGTTGATATTTACAATCCCCATAGATTGGTACGTGCATTGGAAATCTATCGTGCCACTGGAAAACCATATTCTTCTTTTCTGAAGAAGGAAACTGCAGAGAGAGATTTCGACACAGTTTTTATTGGTTTGACTGCTGAAAGAGAAACAATTTATTCCAGAATCAATTTTCGGGTAGATAAAATGATTGAAGATGGCCTGATAAAGGAAGCCAAATCACTTTTTAAACATAAAGAAAAAAATGCTTTGCAA
>JAGQYZ010000034.1 GCA_020435865.1 Aequorivita sp.
AAAATTGATGAATATGAAGAGTATTTGTTTATCGTTTTCAAAATGTTGCACTATGATGACGCCGAGCAGTTGACCAATGAACATGTGAGTATGGTGATGGGAAAGGACTATGTAATCACTTTTCAAGAATCAGAGGGTGATGTTTTTGGCGATCTTCGCGAACGATTGGAACACGGAAGAGGAAGAATACGTGGGGCGGGTTCAGATTACCTCATGTTTGCTATTTTGGATGCCATTGTTGATAATTACTTCACGGTCATTGAATTTTTAAGCAATAAAGTGGAATTATTGGAAGACAAACTTTTCGGTGATAATGAAGACCCAGATATCACTGAGGAAATACAAGATTTAAAAAAGGAAATTTTAAAAATTAGAAAGGCAGTAATTCCTCTGCGCGAAGTGGTAAACCGATTGGAAAAAATAGAAACCCCACTCATAGAAGAACGCACCAACAAATACATTCGCGATTTGTACGATCATATTATACAAGTTAATGAAAGCGTTGAAATATACCGCGATATGATTTGGGGCTTGATGGATATGTATATGACCACCATCAGCAACAAGATGAACGAAGTGATGAAAGTACTTACCATTATGGCTTCCATCTTTATTCCTCTCACGTTTATGGCAGGTATTTATGGGATGAATTTTGAAAACATGCCTGAACTGCATTTCAAATACGGCTATTATTACCTCTGGGGTGTGATGATCTTGGTTTTCATCGGAATGCTTTGGTATTTTAAAAGGAAAAAGTGGTTGTAGAGAAATTTACAGTTGCTGGCCAAGTACTGCGCCTACCTCGAACTTGGCAATAAGATAAGGATCAAAGTAGTATTAGTATGAATTGGAAAGATATTGTTTATATTTTTTATATATTTACATAATCACTTCATTAGTAGTAGTTAAACCTCCCCGGTTAATAATTGCAATTTCAATTTATGAATTCACCACTAATCCAATTATTATGGCTACTTACAACATTACCCCTGAGCTTCAGGAACAATTAGATGATATCAATCAGAAATTTGAACAAGCCCATGCAGAAAAGGCTGAGTTATTTGCTACAAAACCTGAAGCCGATGCATTTTGGATCTATTTAAAGGCTTGCGAGCAATATCTAATTACAGGAACGCTAAACACACTCGAGTATGACCACGATATGGAAAACATACTGGCCTTGTACCACCTAAACAACCTCATTGACGAAGGTCATTTAACCAAACTTTTAAGAGACGTATATAGTCTGCCGCCAACAGCAGTTACCGCAGAAATGATAGCGGAAAGCTGGAATTGGTCTGGCTGGGTAATGGGAGATGGTACTATTTACTCAGCATCAAGGTATTGTCAGCTGGATTACCGCTGGACCTTGGTAATGGCATATTATTACTATTATAAGTTACGTCCAGATAAAAAACATCAATTTGTTCTTCCAGCACTGCATGTGCTAAACAAAACAATCCCAAACAATGCCAAAATTGCAATTATTGGCGATTGGGGCACTGGGGTTTGGCAAGATGGGAAAAAGGGTAAATGTCCTGCCCAACTGGTAATAGATGGACTTTTGGAGCTAAAACCTGATTATATTATTCATTTAGGAGATGTTTATTATGCAGGTACCGCAAAAGAAGAAAGGCAAAACCTGTTAAACATGCTGCCAGCAAGCTATAAAGACAAGGTTTTTACCATGAACAGCAACCACGAAATGTATGATGGAGCCAATGGCCTGCTGGGAACTAGTTTAAAAGATCCAATGTTCAATCAGCAAGGGGGCAGTAGTTGTTTTTCATTGCCAATAGGCGACTGGATTTTTATAGGCTTAGATTCTGCTTATTACGACGATAGCTACCTTTATATGAAAGGCTCCCTTTGCAATGAGCAAGGTGGCAAAGAGCAGTTGAACTACTTAAAAGCCGCATACAAAACAGGCAAAAAGATATTTCTCTTAACCCATCACAATGGCATAGAAGTAGCCAAGAAAGGCCCAACACCAAATACAACTTTGTGGAATCAGGTAACTGGGGCTATGAATCAAAACGTGCCCGACGCATGGTATTGGGGGCATGTGCATAACGGCATTGTGTACCGCGATGACCTTTCGTTCTACAACCAGAATAATCAAAATAATAAAACTTCCAAAATGCGGTGTTGTGGCCACGCCTCAATACCTTTTGGAAATGGATCCTATTTGGAAAATGCAAGCAAAGGAAACAATCCGGAAGTGCTGTATTATGCACATACCCAAATGCCAGACCCAACTGATGAGGTTCAAAAACTAAGGGTGGTTAACGGGTTTGCAGTAATAGAAATTAATGGTGCCGAAATGACTGAAGCATTTTATGAAGTCTCTAACGTAAAACCCAGTCCAACAAAAGTGTGGCCCCTATAATTTAACGAAGGCATATAAACGCAAGATATTAACTAATTCTTTTGTGGCTTTTCTTTAAAATTCAAGTCCAATACATTAAAATTATTAGCAGCCTTTACCAAAAGGGTAGAGCCAATGGTTTCAAATAACTGATTGGTTTTTACTATAAATTCCGCTTGCTGTTCTATTTTATAATTGGGAATACCAACCAAAGTCAAATCGGTAGAACCAGAATTCTCCTTTATCAAATCATAAAATGCAGTTTGTTGAACAGCATTGTCAAGTATTTTAATCGCAATATTTACGCGTAAGTCCTCAACAAGCTTATATATTTTATTGTAAATAATTGCATCGTCAACATTGTTGTTATTAACAAACAACACCCTAATACTGGTATTTTGCCATCGGGGAGAAGCTATAATAAAGCGCGCAATATTGAGCATCATTTCTGCATTCTTGCTATCGGTTTCACGCCACCATAAATCAACCGTTTTATAGTTTCCAAATTTTGTTTTTTTATCAAAATCAAGATACAACAGGTTATAATCCAAATAAAGTAGGGTCTCTGTCATTTCCGCATATTCCTTGGAGTCTTCCAAGCCTTTGGGCCATCCCATCATAATGCTGTTGGGTTCTACGCCCGAAAAACCAAATGTTGTCGCAATGTTTTTTATCCCCGTATAAATGTTGTCCACTTTAATTTGTCTGGCAAAGATGCCCAGATCAGTGAAAACTTCGTCCGAAACAATTTGCTCTGTTTTCTTGAGCGGCATCGTATTCTTTTTATCAACAATGAGCTTAAAATTGGTAACAATGCCCGTACGGCCAGATACGGTTTTGCTCAATTCTAACAAATACGCTTGGTGCTCGCTTTGGCCACTAAATAAAATAATATTAGGATTCCAACTAGAATTCACTTCCGGATTGGCGTTTATTTTCTTTAAGCCTTTGTTCACGATGTTTTCCCAAACACTTCGCCACACATCGTTTGACTGTATTTTCACTTCCTTTCGCTGCAACCAAAAATACAAGCCACCAACAATGGTCAATGCCGCAAGCATGGCTAACATATCTAACTTAAACATAACGGCAAAACAGGCAAAAAAACCAAGCAAGCCAATCCAACGCTTTATCTTAAAAGTAGGTTGAAAATCTGGATTTGCCCAGTTCTCTAGAAAAAAGGCAATATTGATAAAACCATAGGCCGTAAGGTAAAACATGGAAACCACCCGAGCAATAACATCCAATTTTCCAATCAAAATACCGGCTTCGGCAATCAAGAATACCATCATCAGCGCATGTACGGGTTCATTGTTGCGCCCCTTGCCTTTAGCAAATATTTTCGGCGTAACCTTGTCCATAGACATTGCCTGTAAAATTCTGGGGCCACCAAGAATACCACCCAATGCAGAAGATATAGTAGCACCCCATATCCCAGCAACCACAGCAGGAGCAAAAAGCGCCATTTTCATTAAAATGTTATAATCAGTTTTTAAAGTTTCAGAATCAACGCTAAAGGCAATAAAAATGGCTAAGAAAATATAAACCACCAAGCCCACACCAATAGCCCACAATGTGCCTTTTGGAATGGATGTTTTGGGGTCTCTCAAATCACCACTCATGGCTATACCGGCAGTAAACCCTGTAACGGCAGGGAAAAATACGGCAAAAACAAATTCCATGTGCATAGCCCCTTTGGTTGCAAACATACTTACGGTTTCGGGTACAAAATCCCGTGTTCCAAACAAAATGGAAACTATGGATACGGCAATGGCAGTTAAAATAAGATACTGCGTTTTTAAGGCGATGGAAGTGCTTATCAGTGCCAAAATAGTAATGGAAACCAAAGCAAGGGTCCCAGTGATCCTGAAATCCGTAACGGTCATGCCAAAACCAAAATAAGCATTAAAGCTTTCAGCAAACCCTATTAAATACAAAGCGATGGAAAGCGCCGTACCCACATAGAGCGCAATACCAATGGAACCGCCAATGGGAATGCCCATACTTCTGGAAAGCACATAATAAACCCCGCCAGCACCAATTTTTTTATCCGTTGCCACAGAAGAGATACTCAAACCGGTAGTTATTGAGATAACATGGGCTATGATTATAATTACAAGAGTACCTATCAATCCCGCATTTCCAACCACCCAGCCCAAACGCATATACATAATAACACCCAAGATGGTAAGTAGGGAAGGTGTAAACACACCTGCAAAGGTTCCGAACTTTTTAATTTTTTCCATGGAAAAAAGGGTTGTTTTAATTGGGTAAGTGAAGATAACCAATCTTTTTTATACCGCTTCTAAAACAATAACAAGTAGAAAGCTGCATTGAATAATTTATTTGCTAATTTGAACAAAAAATTAAATAGCATCCATAAAAAACAAAAAACATGGTGGTGTACGGGTCGAGCACAATCGAAGTTGCATTCCATTCGATAAAATAAATAGCGTCTTCGGACAATATTTGAAGCATTTCATACAAGTATAACCCTTTATTTTACAGTGTTTACGTACCTTAACCGTAAATTTATAAAAAGTGCTATCAATCGTAAGAACAAACAATACTAAGTATTCGGAATTTATAGATAACAACTTACATAAGTGGAAGATCAAATATACATACATAATTCAGGCGTAATCATTGCCTGGCCGTTTCTAACGCGCTTTTTTGAGCAGTTGCGTATGCTTGAAAATGGTGCTTTTATCAATTCGGAAAGCAGAAACAGGGGTGCGTATTTAATACAACAACTTGTGTATAATCATATTGATTTTCCAGAGCATGAGCTTGTGCTAAACAAACTATTGGTGGGAATGCCCATAGAAGACCAATTGGAGCCTATAACTGAATTGACACAGGAAGAAAAGGACTTAGCAGTAAGCCTTTTAAATGGGCTCATTCAAAACTGGGATAAATTGGGAAGTACTTCTATAGTAGGATTGCAAGAAGCCTTTATGCAACGCGATGGAGTTATTGGAATGAAAGCGGATAGTAATACGCTAAGTGTTGAAAAAAGGGGAGTTGATGTTCTATTGCAAACCATCCCTTGGAATATAAACCTAATTAAACTACCGTGGATGGAAAAACCAGTACATGTAGAATGGTATTAAAAAAGAAAAGAAATAAATTTTTAATAATAACAATAAAATCAAGAAGCCATGAAAACTAAAAGCGTTAAAGCATTCGGTAGCGAGTCCAACGTTGCAGATTTAAAACAAATGAACATCAATAGAAGAGAAGTCACTACAAAAGATGTAGAGATTGATATTCTTTTTTGTGGTGTCTGTCATTCCGATTTGCATTTTGCGCGTAACGATTGGGGGATGACACAATACCCGGTGGTGCCAGGTCACGAAATCGTGGGTAGGGTAACCCAAGTGGGGGCTGGCGTATCAAAATATAAAGTAGGCGACTTAGTAGCTGTGGGCTGCTTGGTAGATTCCTGCCAAACCTGCGACAATTGTAAAGCCGACTTAGAACAGTACTGCCCAGAATGGGTAGGAACCTATGGGGGCTACGATAAACATTTAGATACCACCACCCATGGAGGCTATTCCGAAACCATTGTAGTGGATGAAAAATTCGTGCTGCGCGTACCGGAAAATTTAGATCAGGCAGGGATTGCGCCTGTATTATGTGCTGGCATTACAACCTGGTCTCCATTACGCCACTGGAAAGTTGGTAAAGATAGTAAGGTAGCGGTAGTGGGCCTTGGCGGATTGGGCCATATGGCCATTAAACTAGCACATGCACTGGGCGCACACGTTTCCTTGTTTTCACGCTCCAACAATAAAATTGCAGATGCAAAAGCATTGGGAGCAGATGAGGTTATTATTTCTACGGACGAAGCCCAAATGGAAAAGGCCATGGGGCGTTTTGATCTCATCATTGATACGGTTCCCTATGCACACGACTTAAACCCCTATGTAGGCACACTGAATACCAGCGGCACCTTGGTGGTAGTTGGCTATTTAGGCCCCTTAGACCCAATGTTGGTTACAGTACCATTGATTATGGGGCGTAAGTCCGTGGCAGGATCGTTGATTGGTGGCATTGCAGAAACACAGGAGCTATTGGATTTCTGTGGAAAACACAACATCACCTCAGATATCGAAGTCATAAAAATCCAAGATATCAACAAAGCCTACGAGCGTATGCTAAAAAGTGATGTAAAGTATCGTTTTGTAATCGATATGAAATCCCTTAAAAACTAAGTAGAATCAAGTATTAAAAATAAAAAAATCATCTGTTTCACAGCAGATGATTTTTTTTATAGTCATACAAATTCCCAATCCAAAAAAATTTAGCATCCCTAAAATGCTTTCCAAATAAATCCCAAACACATACCGCTCATAAATCGCGTATTTAAAAACAAACTACACTAACACACGAATATGAAAAAGATACGCAACAGAACACAAACCGCAAAAACACATAGAATCATCCCAAACACCCATAAAAACAGCCAATACCACACAATGCACATAAATACATATTTGTACTATAATTTATATTATGTAAAATAGATTATTTGGAAACCCAACCTACTATGTGATAATAACTGCTGCTAAGTTTG
>JAGQYZ010000547.1 GCA_020435865.1 Aequorivita sp.
CAATACTGGGTTTTATATTGAATATCTTTTCCGCAGCTTTAAAGCAATGAAAGATAAGCGTGAAAGCATTCCCGTATTTTTCAACTTTGGCTTGATTGCTTTTATTGGAATTATTTTCCCAATAGGCGGTTATATTTTTCTAAAAGACGGCCTTGCTGGAAACTGGCTTTGGTTTGGTTTGCTTTCCGTTGTACTTTTTATAATCGGGGTTTTTATGTTCCGAAATCTTTTCCGAAGAAACATTACAACTGTTTTTTATTTGACCATTGCTTTTATTGTTATGGTAATTTGGTTTGGCCTCCCGCTTAGCAAAGCCATCACGATAAATCCAGAGTACAAACCGTTTTCAGAATTACAAACCTGGGAAAAGCAACAAAACCTAAAAGTCTACGAGTTCTCAGATATGACCCCCGAGCTCATTTGGGACTATGGAGAAAAGATGGAGGTTCTTAAAAAAGAAGAAAATACAAGGATTCCAGAAGAAAATCAATTTGGGGTTTTGGTTCAGGAAGAAAACCTAGAGCAGTTTAAAGAGACCTTTCATAATTATAAAAGAGAACGCATAGCACGCTATGATATGAACCCAAAAGGTCCCAATAGCAGAACGCACAAAACAAGATTATATAGAGAGTTGTTTATTGTTACTAAGCAATAAGTTCATGTCTGGTAGAGCACAGTCGAGACCTTGTTATTTGGATGTTTTAAAACGCTTCTGTCCCCACTTCTGAAGCAGATAAAACAACCAGCCAGTAATTCCGCCAAAAGCCATTCCGGTAATCACATCCAACGGATAGTGGACGCCTAAATAAATTCGGCTATACCCAGTAATTGCAGCCCAAACCAATAATAAAAAAGGTAAATATTTGTGCCATTTTTGAAGTGTCAAACCCAAAAATACAGCCGCAGCCATTGAGCTTGCAGCATGGGCCGAGAAAAAGCCATATCTGCCACAACTATCCGCAACATAACGCATAACTTCTTTCAGTTCTTCTACTTGGCAGGGTCTTGGACGTTTCACCCCGTATTTAAAAAGGCTTGCAATTTGGTCCGTAGCCGTAATCATCAACGCTACACTCACCAAAATAACAAGCATACCCTTCCATCCGTAATTTTTATAAATCAAATAAAGAAGCATAATGTAAATAGGAATAGAAGACCATTTTGCAGTAACAAAAAGCCAAAACCCATCCCAAGAAGTGTTTCCCAGATTGTTTAGAAAAAGAAAAAGTTCGGTATCGTATTTTAGCAATTCTTCAATCATTCTTCGTCGTAACGTGCTATCTCCCGATCATAAAAATCATTGGCGCCCTGAATTAAGTTTTCAGCTTCGTTTTCCAGTTCTTTCTGATCTTGTGCATCAAAATCTTCCAACCATTCCACCTCATCGTTTTCAAGGTTGATGATAAATCTTGGAAATTCAGTATGTATCACAAAAATCGCCGTGGGATAATCGCTATTGTCGCCTAATAAATATTTTGGAAAGTCCATTTTTGAGTTATGAGTTATGGGTTCTGAGTTATAAGTTTTAAATAGCTTATTTACTATTCGCTTTTGGCTTTTCGCTATTTGCTAATCGCCAATTCCTGCCTGATTAATTTTTTCGAAAGATAATTAAATCTGATGAATAACAT
>JAGQYZ010000548.1 GCA_020435865.1 Aequorivita sp.
ACTATTTCCTTTTTTATAAAATTCATTTATTTACTAAAAACCCGAGGCCCATCCAGCGGAGCATTTTTTTTTCAAAGTTCCAGAAAAATTCAAACTCTCCAAAGACCCAACCAAAAAAAACTAAAAGTACTTGATAAATTGGAAAAATAATTAAAATTCTGAATGGCCAATAAATATGCCATCCCATTTCTCTCTTTATTTCAAATAAATCTGTGACTGGAGATGCAAGCTTTGCCGCAGAACTTCCCGTAATGGCAAAGACAAGAAACACAATAAAAAGTTGACCGTTGCTTTTGATTTTCCAACGTTTTTTTAGCTTTTTCAATTTCTTCCACCTATGAATTTTTGATTGTACTTATCCTGAAAAAAGACAAAATAATTATATAGCAGATAATTGACTTCATAGCCATAATCAACTTTGGGGTCATAGTTTATTTGCTCTGAATATAACTTATGGGAATATTGATTGGGTTGAAGCACGCGGTTATTATATTCTGAAACAAACAAGCGGTTTTTAGATTCCAATACTGATTGTCCATAAAATCCACGAGGTGGCTGTGAAACAAGCCAAGATTCAAAACCTGGCTCAATTATCATTATTTCATATTCAAGGCTATCGTTAGCAATTCGGATGGTATCTTTTTCCGAATTTGCTACAGTTGAATTATTCATTGTTTTATTACCAGTTCCACAACTGAATAATACAACACAAAATGCAGCTAAGAGGAGAAGATATTTCATAAAATTCATTTTAGCAAAGTTAAGAAATGTTAAGTGAAGTAGGCATGATTTAACTTTCATTTAAAAAAACACCGTTCATTTTAAAAAGAACGGTGTTTTAAGCAATATATGTGAATTTTATTTTCCGAAAAAACTACCTAAAAGACCACCAAGGCCACCTTTTTTCTGATTGCCGCCACCAAGGACCATCCCAGCTATATCATCAATAACGCTTCCGTCATTATTGCCGTCAAGCAATGATTCTATCATTGATTGTTGTTGTGGCTGCTTGTTGCCGCCACCCATTAGTCCACTAAGCAAATCACCAATTCCGGAATCGGAGTTTACATTTTGTTGTTGTTTTTGTTTCCCTAAATAGCCTAACAAAATAGGTGCTGCTACTTGTAAAATCTGCATAACAGAGTTTGTGTCCAAACCAGATTTTTGTGAAAGGGCGCGTACCGCATTTTCCTGAGACCCCCCTAAAACGTGCCCTAAAATACCAAGTCCATCTTGTTTTACTTCTTCATTCACACCACCACCAAAAAGTCCGCCTAGATTATCCAGGATACTACCATCATGCTTGCTGTTTAAAGCATTCATTAAATTGGATGCTCCACTTTCATTACTTGCATTGCGCTTCATAGCGCCCAAAAGTATTGGCATTGCCATTGATACAACTGAAGCAGTTTTGTCTGCTGGTTGTTTGGTTTCTTGGCTGATGCCGCCAATAATTTGTTTTCCGAGATCACTGTTCAATAAATCTAAAATTCCTGACATTTTTTTTGAGTTTAATTATTTTGTTAAAGTAATAAAAAATGAAATAAATGGTTTAAAAAAAATTATTTACCTAAAATTGAAATGATCTGGTTTGCTAGTTCTATCCCAATTCTGTCCTGCGCTTCATCTGTTGCAGCACCAATGTGTGGTGTAAGCGAAATTTTATCTTGCATTAGTACTTTTATGGATGGTGTGGGTTCATTCTCAAAAACATCGAGCGCTGCAAACGAAACTTTTCCAGTTTCAATGCCTTCCAACAATGCGTTTTCATCAAGTATTCCTCCACGGGCAGCATTAACAATACCCACGCCATCCTTCATTTTTGAAATTTCTTCTTTGCCAATTAAATATCCAGATTGGGAAGGGACATGCAAACTTATAAAATCACTGTGCTTGATTAATTGATCTACTGGTTCAGTCTTTATCTTTAAAGTAACTTTTTGTCCATCATAAAAATTAAGCGTAATATCTGCTTCTCCTACGTAATTATCACTTGCAATCACCTTCATACCACATCCCAATGCTATCTTTGCAACTTCGCGACCTATTCTTCCGAAGCCAACAATACCAAGGGTTTTTCCCCGGAGCTCGCGGCCTCCTCCATAATTCTTCTTTAAATCCTTAAACTTTGTGTCGCCATCTAATGGCATATTTCTATTGGAATCGTGTAAAAATCTTACACCACCAAATAAATGCGCAAATACCAATTCTGCAACCGATGCAGAGGAAGCTGCGGGCGTATTTATAACTTCAATTCCGTTTTCACGCGCATAATCCACATCAATGTTGTCCATGCCAACACCACCGCGGCCAATGATTTTTAGCGTAGGACAATTGTCGATAATATCTTTCCGAACCTTTGTTGCACTACGCACTAAAAGCACTGTAATTTTATGTTCGTTAATATAATTTTGAAGTTGTTCTTGCGCCACATGCACTGTCAGCACTTCAAAACCTGCTTTTTCAAGGATGTTGATTCCGCTTTGTGAAA
>JAGQYZ010000549.1 GCA_020435865.1 Aequorivita sp.
TAGAGGTTAAAAAAATAAGTGATTTATATAATCTTTTGCTTCACGAATCCAATATAAAATGAGTGTAAAACAATCTATACGGAATATACTAAACAAGCTACCTCACGTTAGAGGCCTATACAAAGAAAATTTGAGATGGAAACATAATTCTCGTGTTCCACCTGGTCATTTTTATTCGCCAATTGTATCACTTGACCAAGTAAAGCTGAAAGAGGATGTTATTTGGAAACCCGATCAAAAAAGCACGTTAAATAACATTGAACTTAACCCAGAAAAGCAGAAAGTATTACTTGGTAATCTAGAATGTTTCTACTCGGCATTACCTTTTACATCTGAAGCCATTGAGGAAAACAGATATTTTTTAAAGAATACGTTTTACTCCTACACTGATGGTATTGTACTGTACGCTATGATACGTCATTTTAAACCTAAAATGATAATAGAAATAGGCTCAGGTTTTTCTTCTGCGCTAATGATGGATGTAAATGATATTTTCTTTAACAGTGAAATAGCGCTAAATTTTATTGAGCCATATCCAACTCGACTGAAATCACTTATGAGCTTTCGGGAAAATAAAAATGCAGTTTTAATTCAAGAGAATGCTCAGGATGTTGATTTAAATATTTTCAAGAAATTGCAAAAGAATGATATCTTGTTCATAGACAGCTCTCATATAGTCAAGACGGGAAGCGATGTTAATTATATTTTATTTGAAATTCTTCCAATCTTAAATGAAGGGGTGCTTATTCACTTTCATGATATTTTTTATCCTTTTGAATATCCTAAAAAATGGGTTGTTAATGGGCGAAATTGGAATGAATCATATTTTCTAAAAGCCTTTTTGATGTACAATAATAATTTTGAAATCATTTTATTTTCAGATTATATGCACAAATTTCATAAAGAATCATTTGAGAAAATGCCGCTTACTTATGAAAATACAGGAGGCAATTTATGGCTAGTAAAGAAATAAAACTATAGCTTTTTTTAAGTTTTTAAAATAATAAATGAGCCCATTATTAAAAATAATCATATTTGACGGTAGCTATAAAACCACGCCTTTTATAAATCGGTTGGCAAAAGGATTGGCGCGCAAGCATCAGGTCTTTATTCTCGGGTTTAATGAAAAACTACAGCATCCAGTGGATAGAGTTTATTACGTTCCTTTAGGTAGCAATCAAAGCAAGTTGAGATTTTTTTTTACTTCCTTAAATTGGGTTTTTCGGGCAGGGAAGCTTCAATTATTATTTCCCACACTTAAAAAATTGGTTAAGGGAAACCGACAAGCAATACAACAACAGAATGTAGATTTGGCGCTCATTAAAATTGTACCAGACCTAATACATTTACAATGGCCTTCAGTAATTCCTTGGTTTGAAGCAGTACTTTTAAAACAGCAAATCCCAGTAATATTGAGCCAAAGGGGGTTTCATAATAATGTTCGCCCTTTTATTGATGAAAATAATTTTAACTATCTGCATAAATGGTATCCGAAAATGGCGGGATTTCATTCGGTGTCCAAAGCTATTTCAATTAATGGCGATAAAATCTGGAGTTCATCAAAAAAAATAGATAAAGTAATTTATACAGGCTTGCCATTACAGGAAATATCATTTAATGAAACTTATGCGTCTTCAAAAGTATTGAAAATACTATCAATAGGCAGAGCGCACTGGATTAAAGGCTATGATTACGCGTTGCGATGCTGCAGTGTACTGAAAGAAAGAAATGTTTCCTTTACTTATACAATAATTGGAGGAGCAGGGGATGAGGAGTTACAGTTTTTAGTGGACGATCTCGGTTTGGAGGATTGTGTGTTTTTAGAGAATAGAAAGCCACAACAAGAAGTTTTAAAATGCATGAGCGAGGCCTCCCTGCTATTGATGCCAAGCTTGGAAGAAGGATTGCCTAATGTAGTGGTGGAGGCCATGGCCATTGGCCTACCTGTACTCAGCACCAATTGCGGAGGTGTTCCTGAATTGGTTACAAATAATAGAGAAGGTTGGCTGGTTCCAACTCGAAATCCAAAAGCAATGGCAGATGCTATTGAGGTTTTTGTTCAGTTGCCCTTACAAAGGATAGAAGAAGTTCGCATAGCTGGAAGAAAAAAAGTGGAGAAACAACATGCAGAGGAAGGAATGGTCCAGTTAATGGAAGTTCTATACAGGGAGGTTGTTTTTAGGAAAGATTTAATCTAGGGTTTTTGAATCCAAGCGCATTAAATAGGGTTTTAAAAACAAGAATCCGCTTAGTCGATATTGAATAAGTTTTAATCAAGTTTATAATATGAATAAAAGCTTAATAAGATGAGTTATAGACTTAACAGATTTATACGAGGTTTGCGGTTTGGATTGCTTAGGGAAGTGTTTTTTGAACACGATCTAAAAAATAGTCCCGATATTGAACCTAGATTACCGGTTGCAATGAAAGTACTTGGAG
>JAGQYZ010000035.1 GCA_020435865.1 Aequorivita sp.
TATGATATTTTAGTGAATCAGGTAAAATTCGCACCCGAAGACATCATTTTCGATTTAAATATTTTCCCGGTCGCAACGGGAATGGACGAGCACAGAAAAAACGCTATCGATTTTATTGAAGCTACGCGTTGGGTTCGTGAAAATCTCCCATACGTGAGTGTGAGTGGTGGTGTGAGCAATGTGTCCTTCAGTTTTCGTGGAAATGATCCCGTTCGCGAAGCGATGCATTCGGTTTTTTTATATCACGCAATACAAGCCGGAATGAATATGGGTATCGTAAATCCAGCGATGTTGGAAATTTACGATAATATTCCAAAAGACCTTTTGGAACGTGTTGAAGATGTAATGTTAGACCGTAGAGATGATGCAACGGAACGATTATTAGATTTTGCCGAAACCGTAAAAGGCAACACAAAAGAAAGTAAAATTGATTTGTCTTGGCGTGAAGAACCTTTGCAAAACCGAATAACTAGAGCCTTGGTAAAAGGGATTGACGAATTTATTTTAGAAGACATTGAAGAAGCGCGACAACGTGTTACGAAACCAATCGAGGTCATTGAAGGTCATTTAATGACCGGAATGAACGTAGTGGGCGATCTTTTCGGAAGTGGAAAAATGTTCTTGCCACAAGTTGTTAAATCAGCTCGGGTGATGAAAAAAGCGGTTGCATATTTACTTCCATATATTGAAGAAGAAAAACTCAAAAACCCACAAATTGGCGATTCAAAGAATGCTGGGAAGATATTAATGGCTACCGTAAAAGGAGACGTTCACGACATCGGTAAAAATATTGTAGGTGTTGTTTTAGCTTGTAATAATTATGAAATTATCGATTTGGGCGTAATGGTTCCACCCGAAAAAATAATTGCCGTTGCGAAAGAAGAAAATGTAGATGCCATTGGTTTGAGCGGATTGATAACACCTTCTTTGGATGAAATGGTCTTTTTGGCCAAGGAAATGCAACGGCAAAACTTTAAAGTTCCATTATTAATTGGCGGCGCCACAACGAGTAAGGCGCACACGGCAGTAAAAATTGATCCTCAGTACGAATGTGCAGTTGTCCATATAAACGATGCTTCACGAGCGGTTACGGTGGTAGGCGATTTGTTGAAAAAGGAAACTTCAACTTCGTATAAAGACAAATTAAAAAAGGAATACAATACTTTCCGACAAGATTTTCTGAAGCGACAAAAGGTAAAAACCTACTTGTCCATTTCCGAAGCACGGAAAAACAAGTTTCAAATAGATTGGCCAAATTCTGAAATAGCAAAACCAAACCAATTGGGCGTTCAGGTTTTAAAGAATTTCGATTTAAATCTTTTGAAAGAATATATAGATTGGACGCCTTTTTTCAGAAGTTGGGAACTGCACGGCAGGTATCCCAATATTTTAACTGATGAAATTGTAGGCAAGCAAGCTTCAGAATTATTTGAAGATGCAAAAAAAATGCTTCAAAAAATAATTTCAGAAAAACTATTGGAAGCAAGAGCTGTATTTGGAATTTTTGAGGCGAATTCTGTTAATGACGATGATGTTGAATTATTGGATGTCAGTTCGAGCGCAGTCGAGAACGCTGCTCCATCTGAAAATTTCCATTTCAGAACTTTACGCCAACAATCCAAAAAAGCAGCTGGCAAACCCAATATTGCTTTAGCAGATTTTATTGCTCCAAAAGAAAGCGGAATCCAAGATTATATTGGCTGTTTCTGCGTGAGTACCGGTTTTGGAGCGGCAAAATTGGCTTCAAAATATGAGAAAGAACACGACGATTACAATTCCATAATGGTTAAAGCTTTAGCAGACCGTTTGGCAGAGGCGTTTGCAGAATATCTTCACAAAAAAGTGCGCACGGAATATTGGGGCTATGCATCCGAAGAAAATTTAAGTAATGAAGAACTTATTTCAGAAAAATATAAAGGAATTCGTCCCGCACCGGGCTATCCCGCTTGTCCCGACCATTTGGAGAAGTTGACCATTTGGGAAGTTTTACAAGTGAAAGAAAACATAGATGTTGAATTGACCGAAAGTTTGGCAATGTGGCCTGCAGCTTCGGTTTCAGGATATTATTTTGCGAATCCCGAAGCGCGTTATTTCGGCCTCGGAAAAATTAAGGAAGACCAAATTGAAGATTTCGCAAAGCGAAAAAATATGAATTTAGAAGAAGCCACAAATTGGCTGAAAACAAATCTTGCAGATTAGATGAAAGTAACTGAACACATAGAAAACGGAAAGAGGAAAACACAATTTTCGTTTGAGATTTTACCACCCTTGAAGGGTGAAAATATACATTCAATTTTTGAAAATATCGATCCATTAATGGAGTTTCAACCGCCTTATATAAATGTAACCTATCATCGCGAGGAATACGTTTTTAAGGAATTAAAAAATGGCTTAATTGAAAAGAAAATTGTTCGTAAACGTCCGGGAACGGTGGGGATTTGTGCTGCAATCCAAAACAAATATGATGTGGATGCCGTACCGCACATTCTTTGTGGAGGTTTTACGAAAGAAGAAACTGAAAACTTTTTGATAGATCTTCAGTTTTTGGGGATCGACAATGTGATGGCTTTGCGCGGCGATGCGGTAAAAAGCGAAACCTATTTCACTCCGGAAAAAAACGGGCATAAATATGCTTGCGACCTCGTTTCGCAAATAAACGCTTTGAACAAAGGAACGTATTTGGACGATGAACTTCAGCATACTTTTCCAACGGATTTCTGTGTTGGCGTGGCAGGGTATCCTGAAAAACATATGGAGGCGCCGAGTAGCGAAAGCGATATCCACTTCCTTAAAAAGAAAATTAAAAATGGTGCAGAATATATAGTAACGCAGATGTTCTTCGACAATGAAAAATATTTCAAATTTGTTGAAAAATGTAGAGCCGAAGGCATTACAGTTCCAATTATTCCAGGTTTGAAACCAATTGCGGTGAAGTCGCATCTCAATTTAATTCCACATCGCTTTAAAGTAGATTTACCTGATGCTTTAGTTATGGAAGTGGTAAAAGCAAAGGACAATAAAGCCGTTCGGCAAATAGGGATTGATTGGTGTGTTAAGCAAAGCAAAGAACTTGTGAAAGCTGGCGTTCCCTTTCTTCACTATTATTCTATGGGAAAAAGCAGCAATATTAAAGAAATCGCTTCGCAGGTATTTTAAGATTGCTTTATTTTGCGGTAATGTCCCGAATTATACTTTTGGTATTTCTTCTAACAACTTCTTTTGTTTTTTCGCAGGAAAAAAACAAGGACTTTATTGTGGATGCCAATTATTTCTACGGAACTATTCTTCTCCACAATAAAGATATTTCACATTTGATAAAAAATCATCCTGATGGTTTTATTCTTGGTTTTAACCGAAAAACGTACGGAACTGAGCGTTGGCAGCAGGAGTATAATTACCCAGATTGGGGTTTTTCTTTTGTGCATCAAAATGCACATTACGATGTTTTGGGTGAGAATTATGGGCTATATGGGCATTTCAATTTTTACTTTTTGAAACGAAATCTTTTTTTCCGAATTGGGCAGGGAATTGCATACAATACCAATCCGTTTGACTTGGAAACTAACTTCAAAAACAACGCTTACGGTAGCCATTTGTTGAGTTCTACTTATTTAATGTTGAATTACAGCAAACAAAATCTTTTTAAAAACTTCGGAGTGCAGGCAGGTATTGCCTTGGTGCATTATTCCAATGGAAATTTTAAGGCGCCAAATTCAAGCACGAATGCTTTCACTTTAAATCTCGGCATGCAATATTCTATAACTGATGAGACTTCGGAATATACTTCTGATTCGCTTCCAAAGAAAATTTCAGAACCCATAAAATACAATTTTGTGCTTCGGGGAGGTTTGAATGAAAGTGATTATTTAAATCTCGGGCAACATCCTTTTTTCGTGATTTCTGCCTTTGCAGATAAGCGATTGAGTTATAAAAGCACACTTCAATTGGGTGCGGATTTTTTCTACTTACCATTTCTGAAAAAAGAGATAGAATACCTTTCCATTGCTTTTCCAAGCTCTGATGTTGAAGGCGATGAGGATTTTAAACGCGTTGGTATTTTTGCGGGCCATGAACTTCACATTAATAAACTTGCTGTCGTTTCTCAGGTTGGTTATTATGTGTATTATCCTTATGATTTTGAAGGTAGAACGTATTTTCGTGTTGGTTTGAAATATTATATTACCGATAAACTTTTTAGCGCAATTACCTTAAAATCGCATGGTGCGAAAGTGGAAGGCGTGGAGTTTGGTGTTGGATTTAGAATATAGATTATGAAGAAATTATTTTTCATTGGATTGGTCTTTTTGCTATTTTCCTGTGATTCAGAAAATAGTTGGGACTGCCTGCAAGCTGCTGGAAATTCTATTTCCAAACAATATTTTGTTTCCGAATTTTCAAAAATTAGAATTGAAGACGATGTAACATTGTACCTAAAACAAGATGAAACAAGAGAGATAAAACTTGAAACGGGTGAAAACCTTTTGAGTGATATTTCCGTAAGTGTTGAAGGTGAGACTTTGGTGGTGAAAAATCATAACAATTGCAATTTGGTGCGCGATTACGGAATTACAAAAGTATATGTAACCGTACCTAATATTACTGAAATCAGGAATAGTTCAGCTTATGATGTGATTGGGGAAGGTATACTAAACTTTCCACAGCTCACTTTAGTAAGTAATAGTTCACCAGGACCTGAAAATATTAGAAAAAGTGGTGATTTTTATATGAATATTGAATGTGAAGATTTCCGTGTTATCGCAAACGGGCAAAGTGTTTTTTACATTACTGGTGAAACTGAAAGGGCAACTCTAAGTTTTGAAGACGAAATGCCAAGATTTGAAGGTAAAGATTTTAAGATAAACGAACTGACTGTTTTTCAAAGAAGTGCAAATAAAATGATAGTTAATCCACAACAAACCATAATTGGAAAAATACTTGCAACGGGTAATATTATTAGTCACAACCACCCTCCGTTGGTGGATGTAAAAGAATTATTCACTGGCAGGCTATTATTTGAAGATTAGTTTATCTTTACCAGCGTTGAAAAAAATATGAAGCACCTTCTTTCCGTATTTACAATACTCTTTTTAAGTTTTCCGCTTTTCTCGCAGGAAAAAGAATTAAAGCCTGTTTCGCTTGAAGCAGATTTTTTCTACGGAAGTATTTTGGAGCACAACCCAGATATTGAACATTTAATATCGGGTCACCCAACTGGGCTTATTCTTTCTTTTAATAGGAAAACATACGGTTTTAATGAATGGGAACGACGTTATAACTACCCAGATTGGGGCTTTACAGTTGCCTATCAAGACATGCACAATGAGTATTTAGGAAATGTGGTGAGCGTTTATGGGCATATGAACTGGTATTTTTTAAACAGAAACCTTATGATTCGCGTAGGCCAAGGAATTGCTTATACTAAAAATTCTTTTGATGCAGAATCCAACTATAATAATAACGCCTACGGCACCCACTTTTTAAGTACTACTTTTTTAAAAGGAAATTACGTACGCGAAAATATTTGGAGGGGTCTTGGCTTTCATGCTGGATTCACAATTATTCATTACAGCAATGCCAATTTCAAAGCACCAAACAATAGTACAAACTCATTTTTGCTAAATGCAGGGCTTAGTTATCAATTAGATTACAAAGAATTTCCAGAATACATTCATAAAGAAGATTCACTCAGCAAAACGCACGCTGAAAGATTTAAATATAATCTTGCCTTTAGAACCGGTTTGAATGAAAGCGACGTGGTTGGTCTTGGGCAAGAACCTTTTTATGAATTGTCTTTTTTTGTTGACAAGCGTTTGAATTATAAAAGTACGCTTACGGCGGGAGTAGATGTTTTCTTTTCCACTTTTTTGAAGAATTATATAGAATATCGCTCTATTGCTTATCCTGAAGAGGGACTCTCTGGTGATGAGGATTATAAAAGAGTTGGTCTTTTTGTAGGGCATGAATGGCGTTTTAATAAAGTGGCGTTTGTTTCTCAACTTGGTTACTATGTTTATTGGCCATATGCTTTTGAAAATCGTGCTTATAACCGTTTGGGATTGAAAAGATACTTTTTTAATGATACCGTCTTTGCTTCTGTAACAGTTCATGCGCACTGGGCAAAAGCAGAAGCTGTGGAATTTGGCGTAGGTTATAGACTATAAAAACTCTAAATTTTTTCAGAAGAACTATTTATGAAAAAAATATTTTATATAGCATTGATTCTTTTTTCTGCTGGATGTAATTCAGATTCGGGTTGGGACTGTATTCAGACTGCTGGAGATATTGTGCAAAAAGAAGTTTCGGTACCAGCTTTTACAAAAATACTTGTGTGGGAACGAACTAAACTTTTTGTGAAACAAGGAGATATACAAAAAGTGATAATTGAAACAGGAGAAAATTTAATGAATGATATTCAAGTTTCAGTGAACAATGGAAAACTTGAAATCCACAATAATAATTCTTGTAATTTGGTGCGTGACTACGGGCTTACTAAAGTATATATCACTTCCCCAAATATTGCCGAAATTAGAAGCAGTACGGGGCTTTCTGTTGAAAGTGTGGGTGTTTTACGGTTTCCTAGTTTGAGCTTAGCTTCAGAAGATCAACAGAACGAAAACCAATATCATATTGACGGTGATTTCAAACTTGATTTAGAAGTGGAGAACTTAAATATTGTGGCCAATGGGCTTTCCAATTTTTATTTAAGCGGAAGTGCGACCAATGCCAATTTCGGCTTATATTCTGGCGATTGTAGAATTTATTCAGAAAACTTAATTGTTCAAAATTTGTATGTTTTCCATAGAAGTACGGGCGAAATGGTTGTTGATCCCCAGCAATCAATCCGAGGCAAAATTGTGAGTTTGGGCGATGTAATTTCAAAACACCGCCCGCCAATTGTTGAAGTTGAGGAATTGTATCGCGGGAAACTTATTTTTGAATAGTAAGCTCACTAAAAAGCTTTTCCAATGTAGTATTTTTTTGGTGGAGTTGAAGTATTTTCAAACCATTATCATGCGCAAAATCAAATACTTTTCCGCGCATATCCTGTTCGGTTTCAAAATAAAGTTGATATACAAAACCGATGGAGTTTTCAACCTTTTCAATTTTGGGAAGCTGCTGCAGTGCTATCTCTTCCACACGATAATCAAACTCTACTTCAATAATTTGTTGCTTACTGTTTTTAAGTTCTGAAAGCTTTTTATCAAGTACTATTTCACCTTTATTAATTATAATTACACGATCACAAATAGCTTCCACTTCCTGCATAATGTGTGTGGACAGTAAGACCGTTTTCTCTTTTCCAACCGTTTTTATGAGTTGACGAATTTCAATCAATTGATTTGGATCCAAGCCTGTTGTAGGTTCATCGAGAATTAAAACTTCGGGATTGTGTAAAAGTGCATTCGCAAGCCCAACACGTTGGCGATATCCTTTGGAAAGTTGCACAATTTTTTTATTTGCTTCAGGCATTAAACCTGTTTTTTCAATTACAGATTCTACTTCACTTTTCGGGATATTATAAATTCCTGCATTGAAAAGAAGATACTCCCGAACATACATGTCTAAATAAAGCGGATTGTGCTCTGGCAGATAGCCTACGCTTTTCTTTACGGCAATACCGTCTTTGTTCACTTCAAAACCATTCACAATAGCAATCCCTTCTGAAGAAGGAAGGAAAGTTGTCAAAATTTTCATCATAGTAGATTTTCCAGCACCGTTTGGTCCTAAAAACCCAACAATTTCTCCTTTTGCGATAGTAAAGGAAACTTTGTTAAGCGCTTTTTGTTCGCCGAAGGTTTTGGTAATATTTTCTACTTGTATTGACATAATTTTTGCAAAAACAAAGCTACATAATTTTCTTTCTAAGTGGAGGAGCTTGCTCGTTTAAAATTTTTCCTAAAACGTTTTCAAACTCACTTTTATTGGCTATTTTAGCGGCTATGATAATAAAACGAACTTACAATTTTTCCAAAACTTGGTGGCTGGTTTTCAAAAGCATTCGCTAAAGGGATTATTGTATTTTTAAATATACTTTGAAAAGTCCCACGTATGGGACTTTTCTTTTTTTAGAAAT
>JAGQYZ010000036.1 GCA_020435865.1 Aequorivita sp.
TATCGTTTAAAAGCTTTTCTGCTTTACTTTTTTTGAGTTTTCTTGAATTGAGCAATACAATTGAGGGCTTTTCATCTAAATGAACTTTTAACAAGTAATTTTTCTTCTCAAATTCAGCATAACCTCCAGATGCGACTGGTTTATGAATGGTGATATGCATTTCGTTGGAAGTGAATTTGCTTTCTATTTTGGTCTTTAAAAACACATCCTTCTTATAACTGTTGGTTTCCCCATCATCTTCGTAGAGCTCAAATGAAGAATCTTCAGTATGTGATGGGAAAAATTCAAAGATTTTTGGAGCATTTTTTTGTTCGCCCACATACTGCATAATTGGCATTTTGGGAATGATTGCACCTTCACGGACAAACATTGGAATTGTTTCTAATTTTACCCCATAATCCAAGTTAATTGGACCTTTGTAAGTCTTCTTTGGGTTGTGAAAATCCACCCAGTTGCCTTTTGGGAGATAAACTTGTCTTGAATTGACATTTTCATTGACTACAGGTGCTACTAAGATTTCTTTCCCAAAGAAAAACTGGTCATTAATCTCCATGGTTTTTTCTTCTTTAGGAAACTCCAATGGCATAGCTCTAAGAATGGGCACTCCAGTATCATAAGCTTCACGAGCATAGGTATAGAGATAAGGCAATAATTGGTATTTCATCTCTATGGATTGCTTTGCAATTTTTTCTGCTTCTTCACCAAACAACCAAGGCTCTACAGCATTATCGCCCTCGTGATGTGCCCTACTAAGCGGATTGAAAACTCCAAATTGAAGCCATCTTACATACAACTCAGTGAATTCTTTATAATCTGTAATATCACCACAATAGCCAGAAATATCAGTTGTCCAAAAGGGAATTAGACCCATTCCTGCAGAAAGCCCTAAAGGTATTTGATTTGCCAGATTTTCCCAGCCATCGTTAACATCTTCACCATTACCACTATCTCCAGACCAACCAAAAGTGTATCGCTGTAAACCTGCATAAGCAGCTCGAGTCATTTGGAAAACCCGTTGGTTGGGATTGTGCTTTTCAAATTGTTCAGTCACTACTTTATCCCAAGTAAATCCATAAACATTATGAATTTCAGCATGAGTTCCTAAAACATGTTTCATGTGCAATCTGTCAGTACTCTCTTCATTGCTCCATGCCGGTTCGCCCATGTCGGTCCAAAAGCCTTTGACTCCGTCATTTAAAGGCTGTTGTTGTAAATCACCCCACCAATCTGCAACTCCTGGGTTTGTAAAATCCACAACGCCTGCATTTCCACCCCAAGGCCAAGGCATATTGTAAGTTTCACCTGTGCGGTCGTCTAATGCAAAAAAGCCTTTGTCATTAGCTTCTTGCCACTGCTTTTCGGTAGCTTGAGAAATTACTGGGTCTTGAGAAACAATCACTTTAAAACCTTTCTCGCTTAAATCGGATAACATTTTCTTTGGGTTTTGGTAACGGTCTTTTCTCCATTCAAAATTTTGAAGTCCATCTACCCATCCTATATCTTGGTAGATGATGTCGCAGGGAATTTCACGTTTTCTATACTCCTCTGCAATTTCCCTCGTTAAAGTTTCATTTGTTAAAAGCCCCCTACTTTGTGACCATCCCAATGCCCATTTTGGCGGCATGATTGGACTCCCAGTTAACCGTGTGTAATTACCAATAATTTCTTTGTAATCCTTTCCATAAAAGAAGTAATAGACAAATGCTCCATCAGGTGCCGAAAATGTGAGTTGATTTGAGTTTTTTTCGCCAAAATCGAATTTTGTTTTGTAGGTATTATCAAGGAAAATGCCATAATTATAGCTACTCATAAAAAACGGGATGCTCTTGTAAAGTGGATCTTCAATGTCTGAATAACATGGTTTGTCACTATTCCACATAGTGTAAGAGTGACCTTTTCTATCTAATGGACCAGTTTTTTCTCCTAAACCTAAAAAGTGTTCATCACTTCTTATAACTTTTGATGTGGTAATTTGTGTTCCCTCAACTTTATAAGGCTGTACATCATCATCGCCTAAAATCAACCGTTGATATTTATTAAAAATTTGTGTTTTGAAAGGCGATTTGTTGATAACAACCCTTAATTGATCTGTGAAAATTTCATAATTGGAAACGGATTCGTTAACTTCAATGGTATAATCCTTATCGAATTCCTCATTAATAACAGCAAAGGAGTTATTGCTTCTATGGAATAAACCATCAGGTGAATACCAAAACTTAATGTTCTCACCATCCAAAAACTTCAGTTTTACTTTAGCGCCATTGTCCAATGAAAAGGTTACTGAATTATTATTCTTTTCATATCTCACTATACTTTGAGTATCTTGAGAAAAAAGTGGATTAAAAAAAAATGCTGTTAATATGAATGAATAAAGTAATCGCATATTGTTTTTTTTAAAAAAAAGACATCTTAAAACAGATGCCTTCTATTGTCAGACTATATTTAGGCTAAATTAATTGAAAACTTATCTGACCAGTGTATAAGTTTATGGTAATTATATAGTTTCCTTGATTAGTAGAAGTAACCGACCATTTATTGTCTGGTCCATCACAGGCATGGGTGATAATGAAATCATTTCCAGTTAAATCGGCGCCATTATTGGGAGAATTAACCCAATCACCATCACACCAATCTCCTGTAAAGAGTGAAAATTTAAAATCACCTGGCGTTAAAGTTCCTTGATAAGTGAACTCAAAGGCATCGGCATCACTTTGGGTAAATGCTTCTGGACTTCCGATATTCCAACCACTGGCCGAAGCGTCTCCAACAATATAGATTCCAGAATATGCCGGAGTCTGTTCGACAAATTGAATGGTGTCATCCGCAAGATTAACCGTGATTTTATATCTACCTTGCGTATCGGATGTCACGACCCATTTGTTATCTGGGCCGTCACAGCCATGTGTAACAATAAATTGAGAACCCGTTAAATCATCGCCGTTATTAGGTGAATTGATCCAATCGCCATCACACCAATCACCTGAAAAAGTAGCTATTTTCAACTCACCTGGAGTTAATAATCCTTCAAAAGTAAACACAAAAGGATTGCTAGCATTTTGTACAAAAGCTTCTGGTGAACCAATATTCCAACCACTTGGAGAGGCATCACCAATGATGTACAAATTACTATAAGCTGGCATAAAAGAGGTCACTACAACATCTATAGATATTTCGTCGGAGCCTCCTGCTCCCGTACTCACCAGGGTTACTGTATATGTTCCTTCAGATGCATAGGTATAACTTGGGTTCTCTTCGGTTGACGTTCCTGTGCCATCTCCAAAATCCCAAGCATAGGTGGTAGTATTTTGGCTTAAATTCTGAAAGTTGATGGTGAATTCCGTTATGTCATCCAACTCATAGGAAAAATTAGCTTCTGGATTGCCTATAACACTTACTTCATGAGAAACGGTACTTTCATTCTCTCCATTAATGGCCGTTAACATTACTGTATATGTGCCTATTGTTTCAAATAAATGGCTTGGGTGTTTTTGATAAGATGATTCGCTTCCATCCCCAAAATCCCACTCATAATATTCCGCATTCACACTTGTGTTTGTAAAACTTATTAATTGTGGTGTGCCAGAAACTGCTTCAAAAGTGAATTCAGCCGTAGGATCTGGCATGCTGTCAATTACGTTATCATCATCAGAACAACCCACCAAAGCCATCAATAAAAACAGTATGTAATATTTAAATGTATGTCTCATAATGCTAATTTTAATTTTCGAACACCACCATGCTCCAATAGCTTAGGTAAGGTATTTTGAAGGTTACTTGTCCATTAGTGTTTTGGAATTCCAATTCTTGGGAAGCCCCACCATTATAATCAGGTGAAGCAAACCAAACTTTAGAAACATTACTGTTTGAATGAATGCTTATCTCAAGGTCACTGAAGCTGGTAGGTTGGGTTTGCACCCTGTTGTTATCCCTCCAATCTAAGGTGGCTACACCATTGAAGTTTATCAATTGGAAGCTTTCACGATTATCGAATTGTTTCCCAACAACGGAAATATTACCAAAAACAGGTGGCCAGTTGTTGATCCCAACTTGCGGAGATGAAACTTCTGGAAGTACGGTATTACCGCCATCTCTTAAAATGTTCTCGTAGGCCACCACAAAATCGTAGTATTCCTTCAAAGAAGATTTTAACTCATCATCCATAGCCAAGTTGTTGTATGGAAAATATTCTTTGGACAGCATGTGCTCCCCAAGCTCCAAATGGTCTCCGCCAAAGGCAAAAATCACAGCATCCGTCATTAAAACACTGGGCGTATTGAAATAGCCTTCGGAAGCATTATAATTCATATAGGCAGCTAAAACCGTATTGAGGTTTCCATTGGACATTTCGTAATTTTCTAAGATGACTTGAGCCAAATCGGCATATTGAGACCGCGTCCAAACTTCAGTATAAGCAAAGTCCATTGGTGTAGAAAGAATTTCGCTTTGTCCATATTGTGCAACGGCATTCAGCACATGCTTTTTGTCTGGGAAAGCGGCGGTCAACTCATTTAGAAAATTATGGAAACCATTCCTCATATTTACCTGATATCCTCCGTAGGTATAAACGTTGCCTCTATCTCCCAGTTGGTCTAAATGCCAGCCATCAAAATCCAAATTGTTATAGACATCTTCTGTTTTGCTGAAAATATAATCTTGCCAATCGCTATTGTTCGGGTCGGTTACCCATATAGAACCCAAACCACCAAGATCGTGACGGTTGATATCGTTATGGAACTGGTCATTAAAAATCACCCAATCTTCCTGAAAACCATCGCCAGATTCTGGATTCCAAGCACCATATAACAAGTCATAGAACATGGAAGCCATATTAAGGTCATGCCCTTCGTCTATATAACCTTTTACGGTATTGAATTTAATTTCCCTGTTGAATAAATCCGTCCATTGGTCCAGAGGCGCTCCAGCATCATCCAATGGTAGCGGAATATGGTGTTTGCTTAACCAATCGTAATACTGGAGACCGTTGATTTGATAATCCTTTAGATTGTTGAGAATAGAACTTCTTTGCGATTCTGAAATGTTCCCAAAATCGGACAAAAAGCCATATCTAGGAAATTTGGTCCAATCGGAGGACACATCTACTCCAACAGTGCCTAAAATGGTTTCTTCACCATCCGTCTGTTTTACCAACTCTACCATGTAGCCCTTAAAATCTTCGGAAGGTGGTTGCCAACTCCAAGCTGTTTGTGCTAGTGGTTCTTCGTGGACAGTTTCGCCCAAATACTTGTATCTTACCAAAGTATTTGGATGCACAGAACTCACCGTGAAATCTACTTGTTCACCAGGATTGTATCTCGCTTTGTCTTTTTTTAAATTCAAAATTTCAACATAGGAAGACGGGAAATTCGACACTTCCTGAACCGAATCATTGTCATCATCGCTACAAGATGTTATCAATAGAAATCCGATAGCTATTGCTAATGAAACTAATTGTATGCTTGTTTTTCTTGATTTCATGTTTAAAAATTATTGGGCAGTTATTGTCATGGTTTCAGTTGTTAGATTTACTCTAATTTCATAGTTTCCTGCTTGGCCACTTTGTAATTTCCATTTATTATCAGGCCCGTCACAACCAACCGTATAAATGAAACTAGTATTGTTTATGGATTGATTTGCAGTAGCGGCATTAATCCAATCACCATCGCACCAATTACCTACAAACTTTGAAATTTTAAATTCCCCTGTTGGATTATCCGCTCCAAGAGGTCCCGTAAATACATATTCGCCATTAACATATTGCATTGCTGTAGGATTCGCTATGTTCCAACCATTAGGTCCACCATCACCAATTAAATAGAGAGATATAGGTTTAAACTGTATAGTGTTGTTTTGTGTGTTCAGTATAATTTTATAGCGGCCTTTTGTTGCGTCAGTAACAATCCATTTGTTATCCAAATCACAACCTGAATTCTGGTCTACAGAACCATTGGTCAAAGTTTCGTTGTCGTTAAATGGTCTATACCATTCACCACACCAATCACCTAGTGGTCCAGCAAAAATTTTAAAGTTCCCTGGGTTTAACTGTCCTTCATATGAAAAGATAAATGGGTCTGCGCTACTTTGTACAAAGACTTCAGGCGAGTCAATATTCCAACCACTTTCTGAAGCGTCACCTACAATCCATAGATTTGGAAAAGGTGGTGTATTTGAAGCGGTTTCTACAATTTCAATTTGAATTGTTAGATGAAGTAAATCAGCCGTAACCTTATAAGCTTCGTCTGGACCTAGCTCCGCATCAATAGTCCATTGCAAATCGTCACCACTGCCACCTTCGTTATACACCATTTTTGAATCGTCAGTAGGATCTTTTGTGTAAAAATCTTGACACCAACACCCATCTTGGTTTACAGCAAACTTGAAATTACCCAAAGACAATGGGCCTTCATAAACAAAAACTCCTCTGGTATTGTTTGATGCTTCCAATTCGGTTGCACTGCCAATGTTCCAGCCATTTGGAGTGGCATCACCAACAATGTAAAGGTGCTCAGTAACTGGTTTAAAGGTTGTAACTGAAAAATCAGCTAAGGCTATTTGATCCTGAACTGATGTGTCCAACACATCTGCAACCACTCTTGCTTTTAAGTCGTATGTTTCATTGGTATTTGAACCATAGTCAAGCAATATTTGATTAAGATTTCCGTAGGTGATGTCATAAGAATACGTGTTTTGTACATCAGAAAGAAATGTTGCTATTGGTGCAGAAAAATCTCCAGAAGCAAGATCCATTTGCAATGTATACTTAATAGCTGAACCTGTATTTTGGTTGGTTCCACTAGACCAATTCAAACTTACTGTACTGTTGAAAAAGATTTCTTCCAAAAGAATGTCCTGCTGTGAAACAGAAAGTGACAGTTCATTATCTTGGTCAAATGAATGATCAACCAAATCATCATCACATGAGGAAACCGTAAAAAGAATCAGCGGCAAAACTAATATTGCCAAAGCTTTTATTTTATTTCTAATATTTTTCATAGTTCAATCTTTTTAGTAACCAGGATTTTGAGTTAGATTAGGATTTCTGTCTATTTCTATTTGAGGCACAGGAAATAACAAATGCTTTTGAGCAGCATTGTTTTTTCCAATGGAATGCAAAAAGTCTAGTGCATATTGTCCATTATTGACACGGATAAGATCAAACCACCGTTGTCCTTCAAAAGCCAATTCTATTCTTCTTTCCTTTAGGACAGCTTCTCTAAATTGAGTTTGACTGAGCCCTGATTGAATATTATCAAGTCCAGCTCGATTTCTTATCATGTTTAGATATGGTTCGGCAGTCGAAGTTTGTCCTAATTCATTCAATGCCTCAGCCTTCATCAGCAACACATCCGCATATCTCAATACAGGAAAATTCATAGGGCTATTATCATAACTTGGAATCACACTAAGTGGGACTAAAAACTTCCTAACATTGTATCCAGTGTAAGAATAATCACTATCGTAAGAGTTCCCATCAAATGTTGGACAACCATCGTATAAAACAGAAATATCTTTTCTTAAATCGCCATTTTCATATTGATTCATGAATTCTTGAGTAGGCTGATTCCATCCATAACCGCCACCAACAAAATTGGCTCCTCTTGGTCCCATGAATGGACTTGCCCATGATGCCTGATTTTCATTTGACCAAAAATCAAAGCCTCCATCTGAAGCATATTGAATTTCAAAAATAGACTCTTGGCCATTCTCATTATTAATATTGAAATTATTGTAGTAATCAGGATTTAAAGCATATCCCAATGCTTCTATTTGAGTCGTTAGATTGACTACTTGTTGGTAATCACCAAGGGTTAAATAAACCTTGGCCAAAATTCCCAAAGCAGCACCTTTCGATGCTCTTCCCAAATCTTGAGGACCATAAGCTGATTTTGGCGGCAAAAGTTCAATGGCTTGATTTAAATCACTAATGATTAAATCATAAACTTGGCTCACAGGATCTCTTTGTGGGAATAAGTCATCATCAGAACTTAATGGAACGGTTACAATTGGAACATCTCCAAAATATCTTGCAAGAATAAAATAGTAGTGGGCTCTTAAAAAATAGGCTTCGCCCATTGATCTATTTTTAATATTCTCATCAATATCCAAACTAGGTGCAGTTTCCAAAACTATATTGGACATTAAAATTCCTGGCCAAGGACCTCGCCATAAGTCTAGGACTCCAGCATTATCAGGTTGTGTGACAAAATTTGACATATCCTGAGTTTCAATCCCATCAGTACCTCCTCCAGCACCAACAATACTGTTTCCTGCCATAATATCTGATGTCCACATTCTTAGATTATACAATTTAGGCCATTGCAAAGGTTGATATGCGCCATTGACTACAGTGACTAACTCTTCGGCAGTCTGCGGATAGTTCTCAGTATTGATGGTATCTAGAGGTTGCTTATCTAAAAAATCTTGACTGCACGCCCATAGTAAAACAGACAAGAATGCAATTAATATATATTTTGTGTTTTTCATAGTTAAGTTTTTAAAATCCCATGGTTAATCCAAAAGTGAAAGTTCTCGTAACAGGATAAATATTCATGTCGATACCATTAGGTCCTACTTCAGGGTCAAATCCAGAGTAGTCTGTTATGGTGAATAAATTTTGTCCTGTAACATAAATCTTGAAGGAACTGAAAACATTATTTCTAAACTTTTCAACTGGTAGGTTGTAAGTTAAATTGACATTTTTAAGCCTGAAATAAGATCCGTTTTCAATGTATCGTGTTGATTGTCTGTTGTTGTTATTTGGATCACCAAACACGGCTCTAGGCATGGTATTACTAGTACCTGGACCTCTCCATCTACTCAAAACATCAGTAGATTGATTAGTGGTTACTGACATGTTTTCTGTATATAGTCTATTTGCATTGAAAATATCATTACCATGTACACCTTGAAAAAATATACTTAAATCAAAATCTCCTATTTTAAAGGTGTTATTTATGGAATATGTAAAATCAGGATTTGGATTACCGATAAAGGTTCTGTCATCATCATTGATTATTCCATCATTATTTAAATCTCTAAACCTGATATCTCCTGGCGAAGTACTTGTAGCTGGGTCTGTTCCGGGTACTTGAAGAGCATGGTTGTCAACTTCGCTTTGTGTTTGGAAAATCCCGTCCTGAACAAATCCGTAAAACACATTTATAGGATATCCTGGTTGAATTCTTGCCAACGTGTAATTTAAACCAATACCACCTGTTGTTAAAGGTGTATCACTATTAATACTCAAGACTTCGTTGTTGTTGTATGCAAAAACAACATCTGTAGACCATTTGAATTTATCTTTATCAATATTATGAGTTGTGAGCAACAATTCTACGCCCTTGTTCCTAATCTTTCCTGCATTGGTATAAGGCACATAAATATCTGAATAACCAGAAGTCACGGGTACTGTCTGTGGAACTAGCATGTCGTTAGTGTTCTTTATATAACCATCTATTGTAAGGTCAAGGAAATAGTTGAAAAGCGTAGCATCAAAACCTATGTTATACTGTTCTTGAGACTCCCATTGAACATTCGAGTTTGGTAATACTGTTGGTACTGCAGCTGTTACAAAATTTCCATTAAAATTATACACATTGGTATTATATGAGGAAGCAAAGGAGTAATTACCTATGTTTTGATTT
>JAGQYZ010000037.1 GCA_020435865.1 Aequorivita sp.
ATAGAATTTGGTGCGCATTTGCACACCACTCCAAATGCATGGCACGAGAAAATTGAAGCAGCCTATAAAGCTGGTTGCCGAAGGTTTGATGGAGCCATTCAAGGTTTTGGAGGTTGCCCGATGGCAAAAGACGAATTGACAGGAAATATGCCTACCGAAAAAATGCTCAGCTATTTTACTGCTGAAAAAGTTTCGAGTAGCATAAACCCAATGTCTTTTGAAAGCGCGCACAATGAAGCAACGAAAATTTTCACTAAATATCATTAAATGAGAAACTTTTTACTTTTAGCTTTTGTGGCCTATTTATTTTCAAGCTGTGAAGTTCTTCAACAAGTATATCCTGAAGACCCAATAAAAGGTGCGGGAGCTATTACGCTCAAATTTGTTCAAATTAACGATGTGTATGAGATTGCGCCATTGAATGGGGGCGAATACGGAGGTTTGGCGCGTGTAGCCCATATTCGTGATTCTATCAAAGAAAAATTTCCAAACACCTATTTGTTTTTGGCGGGAGACTTTTTAAACCCTTCCTTAATAGGGACACTAAAAGTTGATGGTGAGCGTATAAACGGTAAACAGATGATAGCTGTGCTAAATGCAATGGATATTGATTTGGTAACCTTTGGAAACCACGAATTCGATTTAAGTGAACAGGATTTGCAAAAAAGATTGAACGAATCAAATTTCACTTGGACAACTGCAAATGTTCGGCACGTTACCGAAAAGGGCATTGTGCCTTTTACAACTAAATGGGAGTATTCTACGGTGCCTACATCAGATTTTTCAACTTTCAATGCTATCGATGCAGATGGCAATAAAATGAAATTTGGTGTTTTTGGGGTAACACTTCCTGCAAATCCGAAAGATTATGTTTCCTATGGTGATATCTATGAGAATGCAGTTAGAGCCTATGATTTAGCAATCCAAAAGTCTGATTTTGTTGTAGGTCTTACGCACGTTTCCATAGAAGAAGATAAAGAAATAGCAAAGCGTTTGAGATCTTTACCTTTAATAATGGGCGGTCATGAACACTATAACATGCTTGAGAAAGAAGGCAGGACAATTATAACTAAAGCAGATGCCAATGCAAAAAGTGTTTATGTACATACCCTTATTTATAACCTGCGCACAAAATATCTCCATATCAACTCTGAATTGGTGATGGTTACAGATAAAATTGCGTCCTCTGCAAAAGTGGAGCGTGTTGTAAACAAATGGACCGATTTAGTGAACGAGAAGCTGAAAGAAGTAGTGGAAAATCCCGAAGAAGTAATCTATAGAGCCACAGCACCGATAGATGGCACTGACACAGCCAACAGAAGCAAACAAACCAATATGGGTGAGCTAATAACGCGATCAATGTCTTTTGCTTATAACGATAAGGTAGATGGTGCTTTGGTGAACGGTGGTTCAATAAGAATAGATGACAGATTGGTGGGTGACATTACAAGTACCGATATTTTTAGGGTCCTTCCCTTTGGCGGAAGTGTTTTGAAAGTTGATTTAAAAGGCAGCCTTTTAAAGCAGATATTGGATTATGGAAAATCACAAAGCGGTGAGGGGGCTTATCTTCAACGCTACAAGTTTTCACAAAATGAAAATGGAGATTGGCAAGCAGGCGAAAAAACGATTAGTGATAAGAAAACATATACTGTTGCATTCAGCGATTTTTTATTGAAAGGTTTAGACATTCCTTTTTTAACGCCTGAAAACAAAGATATTCTGAAAATTTATACACCAAAAGAAACCGAAACTGCTGCCGACATTCGGAAAGCAATCATTTTATATTTAAATTCGCTGAAAAAATAATGATAAAAAAAATCTTAAAAATAGTTTTGGTATTGGCGCTGATTGCGTTAGTAGCAATTCAATTCATACGTCCCGAAAAAAATAATGAAGGTTATAAAAGTGTTGCTGCTTTTGAAAAAGAAACTAAGCCATCAGTAAAAGTTGCGTCCATTCTTAAAGAAAACTGTTACGATTGTCACAGCAACCAAACCCAATATCCATGGTATTCAGAAGTTGCACCTTTTTCACTTTGGTTAGCCGATCATATTGAACATGGGAGAAAACATTTCAATGTATCAGATTGGAGCAATTATACCATTAAAAAGAAGGAACACAAAATGGAAGAATTTGTAGAAATGGTAGAAAAAGATGAAATGCCATTGCAATCATATACCATAATTCACGGCAATCTTTCGGAAGACGATAAAAAACTATTGCTTCAGTGGGCTGGCCTGGCCAGACTTCAATACAAACACCAATTGGAGGTTTCTTCGAAATAGACTTTTCTTTTAAATAAGTTTTAACTCCTATGAAAAGTTTATTACTAAAGATTTTGTAGTACATTTGCACGCAATTAATCCTTAACCACTTTCGGAACTCCGTTAGTTAAATTAATTGCAATGACTGCACACGATAACAAAATTCTTGGAGAAGGCCTAACTTATGACGACGTACTTTTAGTGCCCGCCTATTCTGAAATTCTACCACGCGAAGTTTCCATCGCCACAAAATTTTCACGAAACATTACTTTGAATGTTCCTATTGTTTCCGCAGCAATGGATACTGTAACCGAAAGTGCTATGGCCATTGCAATGGCTCGCGAGGGTGGTATTGGCGTGCTTCATAAAAACATGACCATTGAAGAGCAGGCTGCTGAAGTAAGAAAGGTGAAACGTGCCGAAAGCGGAATGATCATTGACCCAGTAACTTTGAAAAAAGAAAATACCGTGGGCGACGCACAAAAAACAATGCGTGAATACAGTATTGGTGGAATTCCGATTACTGACGAAACTGGAAAACTTATAGGGATAGTAACAAATCGTGATCTTCGATTTGAAAAAGATTTCAAGCGGTCACTAAGCGAAGTGATGACTTCAGAAAATTTAGTTACTGTGGCACAAGGTACTTCATTAAAGGAAGCTGAAATAATTCTTCAACAAAATAAAATAGAAAAGCTTCCAGTAGTTAGCGATACTGGTAAACTTTTGGGTCTTATAACATTTAGGGATATAACAAAACTTACCCAAAAACCAATAGCTAATAAAGACAAATATGGAAGACTTCGCGTTGCCGCAGCCCTTGGTGTAACCGCTGATGCAGTGGAAAGGGCGGAAGCTTTGGTAAATGCGCAAATTGATGCTGTAATTATTGATACTGCGCACGGACACACCAAAGGCGTAGTTGAAGTTTTGAAAAAGGTAAAACAAAAATTCCCTGAATTGGATGTGATTGTTGGAAACATTGCCACAGCAGATGCCGCAAAATATTTGGTTGCCGCTGGTGCCGATGCAGTGAAAGTAGGAATTGGACCGGGCTCAATATGTACTACAAGAGTAGTAGCGGGTGTTGGTTTTCCTCAGTTTTCCGCAGTTTTGGAAGTTGCTGCAGCCATAAAGGGAAGTGGAGTGCCCGTAATTGCTGATGGGGGAATACGTTACACAGGAGATATTCCGAAAGCTATTGCCGCTGGAGCTGATTGTGTAATGCTTGGTTCGTTATTGGCTGGTACAAAGGAGTCTCCCGGTGAAACCATTATTTTTGAAGGTAGAAAATTCAAGTCTTATCGCGGAATGGGCTCTGTTGAAGCGATGAAACAAGGTTCCAAAGACCGCTATTTTCAAGATGTTGAGGACGATATTAAAAAATTGGTTCCTGAAGGAATTGTGGGTCGCGTACCTTATAAAGGGGAATTGGTTGAAAGTATGACACAGTTCATCGGTGGCTTAAGAGCTGGAATGGGTTATTGTGGTTCCAAGGATATTGAGGCCTTGAAGGAGAATGGGAAGTTTGTTAAGATCACCTTTTCGGGGATTGCAGAGAGCCATCCTCACGATGTTACTATAACTAAAGAAGCACCGAATTATAGTAGGTAAATTTAAACTTTTAAGCTAAAAATATATTGTTATAAAAAGCACTGGAAAACTCCAGTGCTTTTTATTTAGAAGTAAATATTAATGCTGCAAAATAGCTGATTATTTTTTCCAATTCCTGTATGTTTTTCTTTTTAATTATAGCAGAATATGCTATTTCTTCGTTTTGACAAATGAGTTTAGAACCTTTAAATTTTAATAATTGTGTTGTGTGTTTATTTGAAAATAGTATCACTTGTGTATATTCAAATATACCGTTTTAGATAATTAACAAAAAAAACGCGAAGCCAGAGACTTCACGTTTTTTATTTTTTAAAGAAAAGTTTAATTATTTTCCTTCTTCTTCAGTTGTTATGGTAATGCCAAGTTCCTGTAAAATAGGAACGGTAAGATCATAATTTGGATCCAAATAAACTAAATCCTGATTGGACTGCATTACTTGTGTGTAGTTTTGAGCTTTTGCTACTTTGTCCAAAGCGTCACCTATTTTTTTATAGAGCGGTTTAAGCGCTTCCGTTTGTTTAATTTCCATTAGTTTAGAACCGTTCTGTTGAAATTTCTGGATGTCTTTGTCTAGGTTTAAAATTGTGGTCTGTTTTTCCTTTTTCTCCTCTTCCGTAAAGTTGGGCTCACCCTTTTTATATTCTTCAACAAGTTTTTTGTACTCGTCCACTTTTTTATTTAGGTCAATGTCCAGTTGCTTTCCGTAGGTTTCCAGTTCGGTTTGAACCGCGGTTAATTCTGGCATTTTAGAAAGAATGTACTCAACGTCAACAGCACCAACTTTTCCTTGCGCAAAGCTAGAAAGGCCAATTAGTAAAACAGCTATTTTTAGAAATTTCATAGTATTTGTGTTTAAATTTTTTAGGAGGGCAAATTTACTATAAATTTTAAAAATAATCACACCGTCATCGGCATATAGCATTGAATTTAGCGCTGAATATCAATTTATGTTTCGTCATAAATTTGTCCGCGGGTTGGTTTCAAGGTTTCCCGTAAGGTATTCATTAGGCTTTTTTCAACCACAAAAAATGCTATATGGTGCATTGGCATAATTTCTTCTTGACCAGTAAAAGCGTTTTTTAAATTTTCAGTTTCTGCAAATTCTTCAAGATGCTTTGCGTGATGTATAGCAATGTGCTTTGCATTTGGACCCAGAAAGTCCCATATAAGCTTTACTCTTTCAGTCATTTATATATAGTTGTGATGAAGCTGACTTCACCCTAAAAAAATTCGTGGTGAATCTCTTTTTTATAACGTTCTGCAAGTTACGGGTTTTAAGAACATTTTAAAAAACGAGGAACACTATATTTATATTAAATTCGTTTGCTTTTCGGGCATAAGTTCCCAAAGCTTTTTGTTATTTTTGCCACACTTCATTAAAAATAAATATTCAATAAAGATGAAAAATTTTCTTACCGTTTGCATTTTGGCCTTTTTGAGTGCCACAACTGTTTTTTCACAAAATAAAAAAGAAGAATTAATGACCATAGACGGCAAGCCTGTTTATGCAAGTGAATTTGAGCGTGTTTATAAGAAAAACCTGGATCTTGTTCAGGACGAATCTCAGAAAGATATAGACGGCTATTTACAACTTTTTATTGACTATAAATTAAAAATAGCCGAAGCCAAAGCTCAGGGTTTAGACAAGGAAGAAAATTATTTAAATGAATTTTCAAAATATAGAGATCAACTTTCAAGAAATTATCTTTTTGAAGATAAGGTTACCGAAGAACTTGCCAAAGAAGCCTACGAGCGCAGCAAACAAGATATTGATGCATCGCACATTTTAATACGTGTTGATTATGAAGCTTTGCCACAAGATACTTTGGCGGCTTATAACAAAATTAAGGGTATTCGCGAAAGAGCATTGAAGGGTGAAGATTTTACAAAGCTTGCAAAAACCTATTCAGAAGAACCAGGGGCAAAAGAAACGGGAGGTGATTTGGGTTATTTTTCAGTATTTGCTATGGTTTATCCGTTTGAAAATGCAGCCTATAATACCAAGGTTGGCGAAATTTCGGATATTGTTCGCACCAGTTTTGGGTACCACATTTTAAAGGTTAACGACAAAAGAGAACGGATGCCAAAAATTTCAGTATCACATATTATGATTTCTGATAAAAAAGGAGCGAAAAGCTTCAACCCAGAAGAGCGCATCAATGAAATTTATACCATGTTGAAGCAAGGTGAAAACTTTGAAAGTCTTGCCAAACAATTTTCTGATGATAAAAACTCTGCTGTATTGGGCGGTAAACTAAAGCCATTTACAAGAGGAGACCTTCGTGCACCAGAATTTGAAGATGCGGCTTACGCCCTTAAAAATCCTGGTGATTTGAGTAAGCCCATAAAAACTGATTTTGGGTGGCACATTATCCGTTTGGATGAAAAACACCCAAGAGAAACGTATGAAGAGCAAAAGCCAGAACTTGAGAAAAAGGTAAACGAGGGTGACCGCTCAAAAATAGTTACCAGCGCTACAAACAAAAA
>JAGQYZ010000550.1 GCA_020435865.1 Aequorivita sp.
AAGTTTCTCTATTGAAACTTACAGGTTTTACAAAGAAATATTATGCCCGCCAAATTTCTAAAAGAGAACAAGGTGAAGTTGAAGTGCTTGTAGGAGCTTTTATGATTTTAAAAAGAAGCATTTACAACGAAGTTGGCGGTTTTGACGAGGATTATTTTATGTATGGTGAAGATATAGACCTTTCTTATAAAATAACCTTGGCAGGTTATAAAAACCATTATTTTGGAGGTACTACCGTACTGCATTATAAAGGTGAAAGCACCAAAAAGGACGATGCTTATTTCGAGAGGTTTTACGGTGCAATGCAGATTTTTTACAGAAAACATTTCAATAAGAACTTTCTACTTGAAAGCTCGGTTTCCGCCGGGGTTGCTTTCGCCAAAGCGGCACGTAAAATAACTTCCGATAAAAAAATAGTGCCACTTCCAAAATTAGAGCGCAACTATTTCTTCACAGAAAATATTGAACTGCTTGAAAAACTTTCCGCAACCACAGCAACAGTTTTTCAAATGGCATCAAAAAATGTACATTCTCAGGTTGTTATCAAAAACAGCTTGTTGGTTTTTGATGCTGAATATATTTCCTATAAAGAAATCTTCCAACTGATGAAACAACTAAAAGGGCACGACAACCTTTTTCGCATACGTCCATTCGGTTGCAATTTCATAATAGGAAGCGACCAAAGCGATGAAAAGGGTGGTGTGGTTGTTTTTTAAGAAATTTGAAACCCAAAACGAACAAATTTTAACTATTTTTGCAACGTTTTAGAAACCCTATATTAATCATTACTTATCTAGGCATTAGACATTATAATTGTTATGGCAAAATTTGAATTGAAACTACCCAAAATGGGCGAAAGCGTTGCAGAGGCAACCCTTACCAACTGGCTAAAAGAAGTGGGAGACACTATTGAGGCAGATGAAGCCGTACTTGAAATTGCGACCGATAAGGTTGATAGTGAAGTGCCAAGTGAAGTAAATGGGGTTTTAGTTGAAAAGTTGTTTAATGTAGATGATGTGGTGCAGGTGGGGCAAACTATTGCTATAATTGAAATAGCCGGTGGAGGTAATGGAACTGAAAAAGCTGTTGCTGAAAACGCTCCTTCATCAGAAGCTTTGCCAACCGCTGCTAAAACTACGGAGAGCGCAGCAATAGAAGTTGAAAAACAAGTTGAAACTGCCAAGCAAGTTACTCAATCACCTATTGAAAACAAGGGCGATCGTTTCTATTCGCCATTGGTAAAAAATATTGCATCTGCCGAAAATATTTCACAAGCAGAACTTGATGGAATTTCTGGTACAGGAAAAGACGGTCGCGTGACCAAAAATGATATTTTGGGTTATGTTGAAAACCGTTCTTCTGCCAAAGCTCAGCCGCAGCAAACCCAACCACAGGCAGTAACTGAGGCCAAAAGTCCTGAAACTGCAAAACCAAAAGCTCCGATTTCGGTTAGTGGTGAAGATGAAATTGTTGAAATGACGCGTATGGGCAAACTTATTGCACACCATATGGTTGAGAGCACTCAGACTTCCGCACACGTTCAGTCTTTTGTTGAGTGCGATGTTACCAACGTTT
>JAGQYZ010000002.1 GCA_020435865.1 Aequorivita sp.
AAAAAAAACCATCTCAATTAAATTTTGAGATGGTTTTTTAGTTTTGATTTGTTTATGGATTATTTTTCAATAATTCCACCGCAGGCTACTCTGCTTCCAGCATCACCACTTGGTTGGGATACAAAATCATCAGCACCTTCGTGGACGATTAATCCTTTACCAAGAATGTCTTTATTTTCATCGCCACAACCTATGCACCATTCATCGGTTTGCATCTCTATTTTTCCATTTCCTTTGGCATCAGCCTCAAAATTGCCGATATCGCCTTTGTGATATCCTTCAGGATCTCCCCATTTACCGTGTTTTTGATGCGTAGGGTTCCAGTGACCACCTGCGGATGAACCGTCAGCGGCACTACAATCTGCCTTTTCATGAATATGGATGGCATGCGTACCTGGCTTTAAACCAGAAAACTTGGCTTCCATTGTTACTATTCCGTTATCCTCAGAAAAATAGACTTCACCTATAGCAGTGCTTCCACTTTTTGATTGCATTGAAACAGAAACCGTTTTGGGCGCTTCTTTCATAGCTTCTTGGTCAGCTGCAGCATCCATTTGGACGGAGTCTTCCATTCCGTCTGATTTATCCATATCTTTTTTCTCGTTTTTACAGCCTACAAATGCAGTAATTGCAAGGGCTGCAATAAATATTCCTAATTTTTTCATTTGGAAATCTTTTTAATAGTTAATGTTGGTTATACTTTAATATTCTTAAAGATAAGATTTCAAATTGCAGCTAGCAAAATTTTAAATAAATCTTAGCATTTCAAATATCGTTTCAGTATTTAAAATTTTCGTTTGAATTATTCAATGAGCTTTGTAATTACTTGGGTTTTGCTGTGTAATGTTTTGTGTACGGGGCATTTATCAGCAATTTCAAGCAACTTTTTTTTCTGTTCTTCTGAAAGTTTTCCTTTCAATTTAATTTCGCGTGTAAAAGTGTCTATTTTGGCAGAATCTTCTTCACATTTTTTACAATCTATCGCATGATCTTTTGAATAATTGATATTACAAGTAACATTTTCAACCTTCCATTGCTTTCTATTTGCATACATTTGAATGGTCATCACCGTACAAGCGGCTAAACCAGCAGAAAGAAATTCATAGGGCGAAGGCCCATAATTGTTACCGCCAAAATCAGTTGGTTCATCAGCAATAAAAAAATGATCACCCAGCTTTAAATTGGTTGTAAATTTTGCATCACCATCCAAACTTGCGGTGACCCTACTTTTACTTTTTATTGCCTCTTTCGGCGGAATTTCAACATAACGCGAAGCCCAGCCTGCAATTACTTCACCTACATACAGTGAGTCTTCTTTCTTTGAAAGCATATGGTCAGCGCCATCCAGCGAAACAAAACTTTTTGGATGATAGGCTGCACTATAAATTTCTTCAGCATTTTTTATAGCAACTGTTGTGTCCTGCGGCGAATGTAAAATCAAAAGTGCCTTATTAAAATTGGAAACAACATCAATCAGAGATTTGTTTTCCAGATCATCTAAAAATTGTTTTTTTATGGTGAAGTCTATTCCTCCTAAATTCACTTTTGCCTTTCCGTTCTTATTGATTTCGTGTGTACTGTCCTTCAGTAGGTGCTTCACATGTGAAGGGTGGCTGGGAGAATTGATAACAGCAACCGTTTTAATAGATTCAATTTTTGAAGCTGCAAAAATGGCTGCTGCACCTCCCAAAGAATGGCCAATCAATAGGGTAGGAGCCGTATAATTGTTTTTCAAAAAATCTGCGGCTTCAACAAGATCCTCCACATTTCCAGAAAAATTTGTGTTTTCAAAATCACCTTCACTTTCGCCTAATCCTGTAAAATCAAATCTTAAAACACCAAAGCCTGCATTTGTGAGCGCATGTCCAATGTTTTTAACTGCTGTCAAGTTTTTAGTACAAGTAAAACAATGCGAAAAAATCACGAAATTATGAGGCTTTTGGTTCAAAGGTAGTTCCAAACGACCAGCAAGTTGCACTTCGTCTTTGTTTTTGAAAGATACTTTCTGGATGTTCATAAATACTTGTTTTATAAATATAAATTACAGAATGAGTCTGGTAATGCCACCAAAAGTTTTTCATTTTTTATTGTTGCGGTGGCTTCATTAATTTCACCCAAAAACTCACCATCTATCTGGAAAGGAACTTTTTTTCTTGAACTAATTTTTGCTTTTTGGGTTGAGATAATGCGAACAAAATCTGATGACATTTCAAATTGGTCGTTTATTGTTTTAAAAATTTCAATGAAATCAAGACTTTTGAAAATTAGGATTTCAAATTTGCCGTCGTTCATCTTTCCTTTTGGATTAATGGTGGCCCCGGTTCCGAATTTGCTGGCGTTGGCAATTGCTAGCAAAATCCCGGTTTCTTCAAATTGACCTTCTTCAGTTTCAACTTTAAAGTGGAAAGGCGAATCAGAATTGAAAAGTGTTGGAATTGATTGTATAAAATACCCTAATTTACCACGAAATTTAGAGTTTTCATAGTTCTGAATAAGCTCGGCATTAATACCCATATCTGCAATATGCAGACAAATCTGGTCATTTATAGACAAGGCGTCTAGTTTCATGGTGCAGTCTGAAAATGCAACATCTATTTGTTCTGGCAGTGTTTGCGGAATATCAAAATTTACTGCCATTCCATTGGCAGAACCTGCTGGAATTATTCCCAAACAAATATCTGACCCCAAAATACATTGTGCCACTAATGAGATAGTTCCATCACCACCAGCAACCAAAATTCGTTTTGGATTTATATCTTTTATAAGAGAATTAATAGATTCTGTATCTTTTTCCCCCGTGGTTTTATAAAGTTTAAAATCATAATTTCTATTTTCAGCTTCTTTTTTTACGGAAGCTATTATGGAGTCTTTGTCACAATCGCCTGATATAGGATTGACGACGAGTAAAATATAATTTTCTGAATTCATTAGTATAGATTGTTTTTAAATTTAATTAATTTGGAAATGCTAAACCGTTAACGAAATCTCAATAAGTGAAATTTGATTTAAAATTGTATCGTGGTTATGTAAATGACGAAGAATTGGTTGTTTTTGGACACGTTTTTAAATCTTGGGCGCCAGACAAATACAGACTGGACCGCAAAGGCATTCGGCATGCGGTTTCTGTAATCCATATGTTTCGCATTAAACCCTTGCAAAATGTTGAAGTAAAGCTGAAGTTTAAAGATATTGAGGTCTCAACGAAAACACTGGAAGATGGCTATTTTAGATTTACGATTCCATATTCTGGAAAACTAGAAAGTGGTTGGCATCCCTTTGAAGTGAGTTGCAAAGTCCACGATTACGGTATCGTTGAGAATTCAGAATTATTAAAACCTTTTGAAAGTAAAGTGGGCGTTATTTCAGATATTGACGATACTTTTTTGGTTTCCCACAGCGGTAATTTTTTCAAAAAACTTTATATCCTTCTTTTTAAAAACATCAATAAACGAAAAGTTTTTGAAGATGTGGTTCCCCATTATCAAGCATTGAGTAGAGCAGGGCAGGAAAATGAAACAGCATCAAATTCATTTTTTTATGTTTCTAGCAGCGAATGGAATTTATATGAATTTATTGATGCTTTTGCACGACTGCATCAACTTCCGAAGGCCGTCATTAAGCTTAAAAAAATAAAAACGGGAATCTCAGATTTCCTTTTTACCGGACGTGGAAACCACGATCACAAGTTCGAAAAGATTAAGGATATTATTATGTTCTATCCAAATCTGGACTACGTTTTGTTGGGCGATGACTCTCAGAAAGACCCTCAATTGTATGAAAGAATCGTGAAGGTTTTTCCCGGAAGCATTAAAGCAATCTACATCCGGCAAACTTCGCATCGTAAAAAATCTAATACCGAATCAATTCTTAAAAACATTGCATCCATGAATGTTGCAACATGTTATTTTAAGAGCAGCGAAAAGGCGATTAAACATTCAGAATCTATCGGAATTATTTGAGTTATATTTTAAAAGTAGTTTAACGTTTTGCCCTTTATTTTGAACAAGTAATGTTTTACTTTTAAATTATGAAATGTCCATGTACTATTTATAAACTCACCGAAGATGCATATTGGGGCATTCCATCTTCCGAATTATCAAATAATTTATACTGATGAATAAAAAGGAAGCCAAAAGCGGATTCATCTTCACAAAACATACGCCTAAAGACCAATCCCCATTCGATAAACTTTTTGATGTTTTTCAGGAATTGATAACCCACACTTCGGGCGATTTTGATGAAGCGATGGACTGGTTAAAACAGTTGGACGAAGAGTATAATCTAACAACAGAAGATTATACCCTTGATGA
>JAGQYZ010000038.1 GCA_020435865.1 Aequorivita sp.
GAAACATACTGATTAGGTATTTCAGGCCCATCAAAAATATTTGCAACCTGCTTCAAATAAATAGGCTGATGCTCCTGAACGCCCACCACCAAGTTTTGAACATCGGTCGCTGATTTTAGAAAATTTCCTGTGGTAACCAAAAACTCCGTATCGTTTTTATCAAAACTGCCCGAGCTCATTTGCTGGTTGTTTGCCTTTATCATTTCGGCAACGCCTAAAAAGTCCAAGCCGCTGGCAGCCAACTTATCCTTATCCAAAACTACCCGCACCTGCCTGTTTCTTCCCCCGATTTTATGGGTGGTGGAAACCTGCTTTACTTTTTCAATTTCCTGGGTAAGCTCGTCGGATATTTGCTTCAGTTGAAAATCGTCGTAATTCTCACTCCAAAGTGTGATTCCGAGCATCGGAACATCATCAATAGCACGGGGTTTTACAAGCGGCATGGTAACGCCCGGAGGCATTTGATCCATATGCTTGTTCATTTCGTTGTAAAGTTTTACAAAAGAGCGCTCAATATCTTCACCTACATAAAACTGAACAATGACCATTGCTCCTTCCTTTGAGGAAGTGGAATACACATATTCAACCCCAGGAATGTTAGAAACCAGTTTTTCCAAAGGCTTCACAACCCTTGATTCTACCTCGGTTGGGGAAGCACCAGGATAACCAACGAAAATGTCGGCCATAGCCACATCTATCTGCGGTTCTTCCTCCCGCGGTATCAAAAACGAACTGTAAACGCCAATGACCATAAACACAATCATCAACAGCACCGTAAGCTTTGAGCCTATAAATAACTTGGCAATTTTGCCAGCAAATCCATCCTTCATGATTATTGTTTAATGGTTATTTTCGCTCCGTTGAAAAGCTTTCCTTCGGAAGAAATTATATAATTTTCATCTGCATTCAAGCCTGAAAGTACTTCCACATTATCACCGAAAGTGCGTCCCACTCGCAACCAACGTAGTATAGCGGTACTACTTTGGCTCACTGTATAAATACCCGTCAATTGTCCGCGCTTCACCAAAGCTTCCGCTGGTACCAAAACCATATTCACATCTGTTTTCTTTTCTATGGGGAATTGTACCGTCGCATACATTCCCGAAAGAATATCCGCATCGGTTTTGTCCAACACTACTTTTACCAAGTATTGGCCGCCCGTGTTTTTTGCGGAAGTGCTCACCTCGGTAACCGTTCCAGAAAGTATTTTATCTGAAGATTTTACAATCACTTGTACTTCGGTCCCGGATTTTATTTTTGAGATTTCACTCTCAGGCACTGAAGCCGTCACCTCAAAATTGCCTGGTCCTTCCACTGAAATAAGGGGAACACCCGGATTTGCCATATCGCCCTGTTCAATGAATTTATTGGTAACCACTCCGCTAAAAGGAGCGCGAAGGTTTACATAAGCAAACTGCGATTGCACTTCGTTCTTCATCTGTCTTGCTCCTTCCAGTCTAGCTTTTGCCATTTCATATCGGGCGCGTTGGTCATCAAGTTCCTTTTGGCTCGCGCTGTTTTCAGCAAACAAGTTTTGAAAACGCTGATAATCTTTTTCCGCATTGTTGAAAGCCGCTTGCGCCTCTGTAATTCCGGCACTTGTCTGCGCTTGTTTTGCAGAAAGATCAGAATTGTTGATGCTTATCAACAACTGCCCTTTTGTAACCTTTTGGCCCACATTCACGTACACTTTGTCTACAAAGCCCATCATCCTTGTGCTTAGTGAGGCACTGTTTGCAGCTTCTATCTTTCCGCTGGCGGTTAAAAAAGGTGTGTTGTTTTCTGCAGCTACAGAACTTACGCTTACTGGCACTGCAGCAGTTTTATCTATGATTTTTTCTTCTGAAGAATTGCCGCAGCTAGCAAGACTTAAAACTGTTGAAAATAGAAGAAGTGTGTATGTTTTTTTCATCGCTGATATTAGTTTGTTGTTAAAAATTGAAGGTATGCCAATGCATAATTATGCTGAAAAACAGTGTTGAAATATTCCAACTGCTTTTGTGAATATTGTGTTTCGGCCATTAAGAGATCGGTTGTTCTTTCCAAACCTTCC
>JAGQYZ010000551.1:0-1471 GCA_020435865.1 Aequorivita sp.
TGGTTTGTGATATTGCTTCTAATGTAAAAAAGACAAAGCAAAGGGCCAAAAATAATTTTGAAGTTTTCATAATACTGTATTTAAAGTTTCTGAAAACCAATTTCCGATCCTATTTTAAGAACGGGGTTTATTTTTATAAAAAATGACCTTTTTAGTAATTATGGGGCAGATGCTGTGTTTCTAAATTCAGAAGGCGTGCAGTTGAATTCTTTTCTGAAGGATTTGTAAAACGTAGCTTTGTTGTTGAAGCCTACATCAAAATAGATGGTTTTGATACTGTATTGGGGATTTTCCAAAAGCAGCCTTTTGGCTTCCAGAAGACGATAGTCATTAATGTACTGATTGAAATTTTTTCCAGATTTTTTATTAATAACCTTTGAAAGTAAGTGGGTTGAAAACCCTAATGAATCTGCAAGGTTAACCAAACGGAGTTCATTATCTATAAAAGGCTTTTCGTTTTCCATGTACTTTGTGAGCTTAGCGTAGAATTCATTCAATAAGGATTCTTCAAAGGAGTTATCCTTGTTTTGGTCAGGCAGGAAAAGCTGGACGAAAAATTCACCATCGAATATTTGGGGTTGTTTCATAACAAAAAAGGCAATAGTATAAATCGAAGCGCTCATCGTTATGGAAATCATATAGTCCCAATCACTATTAAAAAAAGGAAAATTGATCAATACGTAATATGAAATGTAGGCAAGGGTAAACAAGCTAAAAAGAAAAGCCAAAACCATGCTCCAGCGATATCTAAGTTTTTCGAATTCATTGGTCCGTTTGCTACGGAAAAACATCCTATATGCCAAAAAGCAATAAAGTGCCAAATGAATGGCAATAAACCAAGGATTACCGGAAAACCACAGCCAAGGTACTTTTACCTGGGTGAGATGTAAACCGTTCATAAGTTGTGCCACATATGTAACGAGCACCAAAAAGGCAGGAAGGAAATGCAGTATAAAATTAAAGGAGGCCTCTTTTTTGTATAAATTCAGGAAATATAGGTAAAGCAAGGGCCCTGCGGCATAGTAACAAATGTGGGGAGCCATTCCCAAATATGGAAAAACTTGTGTGTACTTGGTCCAGAACAATACATACTGAAAAAGTATCGTTGAAAATGCCAAGACCAAAAAGGCAATGGGAATGTTCTTTTTGTCTTTCGAGAGCAAAATAGAAACAAACAAAAAAACGCCCATGGCCACGGCCAATAAAAACATAGAGGTCCAAGAGTCAAACGAAGGGGCAACTTGCAATTCCATGATGGCTTTAAAATTACAATAAAGCTACTAAAAGAAGTACAGAATTATAATTATTGACCTCTATTGGGCTAAATCCTTAAGTAATGCGATGGTTTTGGCAGGGTTTTGCGTGCCAAAAACATAACTGCCAGCCACAAGAACGTCTGCTCCCGCATCTACCAATTTTTTTGCATTTTGATCGGTTACGCCGCCGTCTATTTCAATTTTTGTGGAAGCAC
>JAGQYZ010000551.1:1529-1856 GCA_020435865.1 Aequorivita sp.
AACTTTGTCCACCAAAACCAGGATTAACACTCATCATGCAAACTAAATCTATGTCATTGATGGTATCTTCCAGTAAAGAAACATTCGTATGTGGGTTTAAAGCCACTCCGGCTTGCATGCCTTCGGCTTTAATGGCTTGCAGCGAACGATGAAGATGCGTGCATGCTTCATAATGAACAGTAAGGATGTTCGTTCCCAAATCTGCAAAAGCCTTAATATATCTATCTGGGTCAATAATCATTAAATGAACGTCCAGCGGTTTTTTGGCATGTGCTGCAATGCTTTTTATTACGGGCATACCGAAAGAAATATTCGGAACAAAAACGC
>JAGQYZ010000552.1 GCA_020435865.1 Aequorivita sp.
CTATACCAGACCGCAGAACAATTAAAGGCTGCGAGCGATGAGGGTAAGGGTGAATCGCTTTTGAACCCAAAAGCAAGCTCACTTACATTTTATCAAAAAGGAGCGTGGGCGCTGCATATTTTGAGGGAAAAAATTGGGGATGAAGCTTTTAAAACTGCCGTCAAAACTTATTTAGAAAAATATAAATTCAAAAATGTTTCCACGGAAGATTTTTTAAGTGAAGTGAAAGCAGTTTCGCAAATTGACATTTCAGAATTTGAGAAGGATTGGTTGCAACAGAGTGCTTTCCAAAGTGAAGAAGCATATCAATCATTACTTAAATCGCCATTCATTATTAAATATTTTGAAATCTCCGCGCTTCGGGCTACGCCTTTGGCTGATAAAAAAATGCAGCTAAAAAACGCGCTTACTTTCCCAAATGATTTTATTGGACAGGAAGCCGTATATCAATTGTTGGATGAATCGTTTTCTGAAACACTTCCGCTATACAAAACTGCTTTTGAGAGCAATAATCTGTATGTTCGGCAGGCTGTGGCACTTTCGTTGCAAACCATTCCGAAGGAGCTTCAAACCGAATATGAAAGTCTTTTGAATGATGATTCCTACGTTACAATGGAAACTGCACTCTATCAATTATGGATGCAGTTTCCTGAAAAAAGAACAGGGTATTTAAACAAAACAAAAGGAATTGAAGGATTTCAGAATAAAAACATTCGGCAGTTGTGGCTTGCTTTGGCTTTGGTTACGGAAGGATATGAAAATACTGAAAAGGAGAATTATTTAGAAGAATTGAAAAATTACACTTCCACGGATTACAGTTTTGAAATTCGTGAAAAGGCTTTTGAATATGTAAACGAGCTTCAACTTTGGGATTTGGAAACGCTAAAAGGCCTAGCTGAAGCTTGTGTGCACCCCACGTGGCGTTTTTCAAAACCTTCAAAAGAAATGCTGAACAACCTACTTCAGAATAAAAAATACTACGAACAAATAAAGGTTTTAGGCAGACAAGTTTCTGAAAAAGCAGCAAATTATTTAAATTCAATTATAAAGGAATGAGAGCGTTAGTAATTTCGGGCGGAGGTAGTAAAGGCGCATTTGCAGGTGGGGTGGCGCAGTATTTAATGGAGGAATTACATCATAACTATGACCTCTTTGTAGGTACTTCTACAGGCAGTTTGCTCATTTCGCATTTGGCGCTGGATAAGGTTGAAAAAATTAGAGAGATTTATACATCTGTCAATCAGAAAAGTATTTTCAATAGTTGTCCGTTTGTGATTAAGGAAGATAAATTTGGAGGAAAACAGATTGGCATAGACCATTTTACGGTTTTGAAAAATTTCATAAAAGGGAAAAAAACATTCGGGGAAAGTTTAAACCTTCGGAAATTGATAGAAAAAACACTTACCGAGACAGAATTTAATAATTTGAAAGCATCGGAAAAGGAAGTAGTTGTAACGGTTTCAAACCTTTCGTTAAACCAAGTGGAGTACAAATCTGTAAATGATTTTGAATACATTGATTTTTTGGATTGGATCTGGATTTCTTCAAATTTCACGCCCTTTATGAGCTTGGTAAAGAAGGACGGCTGCGAATATGCCGATGGTGGTTTTGGCAGCATGGTTCCTATTGAAGAGGCTATAAACAGAGGTGCTAAGACTATTGATGTGATTATTTTAGAAACTGAAGTTACCTATTATAACCGCTTGCCTTCAAAAAATGTGTTTTCCTTGCTTACGAATATGCACAGCTATATGGCAGACCGAATTGAAAAACAGAACATCCGCATTGGGAAGTTTGTGGCTGCCAACAATGATGTTATTATCAATCTTTACTACACGCCAACGGTATTAACTACCAACTCTTTGATTTTTGATAAAGAAATGATGGGGCAATGGTGGGAGCGTGGGTATGAATATGCCCATCAGAAGAATGAAGAATTAAACGAAATTAGGACTAAAGACGATTGATTTATTTATAGGCTCCTAGGCTCCGCTCTGAGACTGAACGCTCTGAAATTGACCTCTGAT
>JAGQYZ010000039.1:0-5785 GCA_020435865.1 Aequorivita sp.
ACCGCGTTATGGCCGTACCACCATTGCATGAAGGCATCCTGCACGCCGGCGTAAATCGAATAGCTTTTAAACAGTCCGATGGGAACCACCAGATTGTTGAAAACGTGCAGCAACGCCACGGTCACAATCGTGGCGATATAAAACCAGAGTGTGACATACATGTGCCGTTCACGGCGGGTGGCGAGCGTCATAAAGAAGTTCACGCCGAAGAAACCGACCCAGACCACCGCAATCGCGATATCAATGGGCCATTCCAGTTCGGCATATTCTTTACCTGTGGTAATCCCGGCAAGCAATGTTACTGCTGCCAGAACGATGATCAACTGCCATCCCCAGAAGTGTATCCATCCCAATGTTTTACTGAAAAGGTTTGTTTTCAGTAATCGTGGGAGGGAGTAATAAACTCCGGTGAAAATTGCATTTCCTACAAATGCAAAAATGGCCGCATTGGTGTGTAGCGGACGTAAACGGCCGAATGTAAGGAAAGGTAATTCCATACTCACCGCTGGCCATAAAATGGCAAATGCGGCAATCAATCCCACCAGGAATCCTACCACACCCCATAAAACAGTAACAACCGCGAATGATTTCGTCAGTTGATTGTCATAAGTAAACTTTTCAAGTGCCATAAACTTAAGTTTTGTTATTATTGGATTGTTTCGATTGTGCTTCTTGTTTGGAAGTTTTGCTTTTATCCTCTTCGCTTGTCCCGGCTTCGCCATCCGATGTGAAATTATCGAATAACATTCTTACTGACGGGGTATAATCGTCATCATACTGGCCCGACTTTACTGACCAGATAAATGCCGCCAGAAATCCCCCTGCGACTACTATACCGATTGCAATTAAGAAGAAAATAACTTGCATGAAAAATAATTCAGGTATTTCGATACAAAAATAATGTTTTATGCAATTTTAACAAATTTTTAACAGGCCATTTTTCAACACTTTTATCCGTTGAAAATCAACAGGTAATAGCGTTATCAAAGATTTAGGAATTATAAAAGTATAATAATTATCGACAAGGGCTTGCTATTTTTTTGAACAAAACTGTGTAAAGTTTGTACCTCGCTTCATTTTATGACAACAATCGTTTGGCCCGGTTTGCGATAATGATGGTAGCAAAAGCGACTACCGAAACAGAACTAATAGGCATCAGGATGGCTGCAATAACGGGTGTGAGCAATCCCTGGACGGCGAAAAACAATCCACCTACATTATATATAAAGGATATTACAAAGCTGATCTTAACCACATTCAGGCTGATCCGCGTAAAGCGCATGTATTTACTTAGATTCTTAAATTTTGAAGATTCCAGAATGGCATCACATGCCGGTGAAAAGTGGTAAATGTCGTCGGCGATGGTAATTCCCACATCACTTTCATTCAAAGCACCGGCATCATTTAAACCGTCGCCGACCATCAATACGGTTTTGCCCTGTGCTTTTAAATTTTTCACATATTCCAGCTTATCAGTGGGTGTTTGATTGAATTTTAAATTTGATTCATCCCCAAAAAGCTGGAGCAGGTTTGGCTTTTCTGCTTCATTATCGCCTGTAAGCAAGTGCAACTCAAAATTTTTACCAAGGTTGTTAATTACCTCCTTCAGGCCATTTCTGTATTGGTTTTCCAATTGATAATGTCCAAGTATTTTCCCATTCATAAAAACCCAAACCGTACTTTTTAACCCTTGTTCCTGTTCATCTTTGCCGGTAACAAATTTCCTCGATCCAATATTTATTTTATTATTGTTGATTTCGCCGGTGATTCCAAGTCCCGGAATTTCTTTGAATTTTTCAACCTCATAAAAATCATCACCTTCCAGATTTGCAAATAACGCTGCACTTAAAGGGTGTGTTGAATGCCGAACGGTGGATTTGATCATTTTAATTTGATCTTCTGTAAGTTCATCGCCTATAAATTCTGTTTTAAGCGATTTATTATGGGTAATGGTTCCGGTTTTATCAAAAACAATTGAATTGACTTTGTACAATTGTTCGATCACTTCTGATTTTTTCAGGTAAAACCCACGCCGGCCAAATTGCCGCAATGTGCTGCCAAAAGTGAAGGGAACTGTAAGTGCGAGTGCACATGGGCAGGCTACAATGAGCACCGATGTAAAAACAAAAATAGCTGTGGCTTTATCGATAAATAACCAGTAAATCCCTGAACCAAAGGCAATGGTTAAAATCACGAGCGTGAAATATTGGCTAACATTATTGATGATAACGTTCAGTTTGCTTTCGTATTTGTCAGCTGATTTTTCCTGGTTCCAGAGTTGGGTAAGGTAACTTTGTTCAACGTCTTTTGTTACCAGCAGTTCGATGGCTGAACCCACCTGCCGGCCACCTGCAAAAACAGGTTCACCAGGAGCTTTGGCAACGGGGATAGATTCACCTGTTACAAAACTGTAATCAATATTTCCTTCTCCCTTAAAAATCTGTGAATCAGCTGGAATCAGTTCCTGATTGCGCACAAGGATATGATCGCCTTCCTTTAATCTTTCCAACGGGATCACTGTTTCTTTTCCATCTTCCAATTTTGTTACGGCTACAGGGAAATACGATTTATAATCTCTTTCAAAAGAAAGGGCCTGGTAGGTTTTTCCCTGGTACCATTTCCCGATCAAAAGGAAAAAGACCAAACCCGTCAGGGAGTCGAGGTAGCCGATTCCTGTTCCAGAAATAATATCGTAAGCGCTTTGAACGAACAAGGTTAATATGCCCAATGCAATGGGCAAATCGATGCTGATGATCTTATGCTTCAGGCTTTTGATGGCTGAAAGATAGTAGTCGTTGCTGCAATAAACCAAAACGGGAATTGATAATACAAGACTTAGCCAACCAAAAAAAGCTTTAAAATCTTTTTCGAGCAACTCCCCTCCGGGAAGATATTCCGGGAAATTGTACATCATTACATTCATCAGGACAAACCCGGTGATCCCGATTTTAAGCAACAAGGTTGTACTGCTTTTTTTTGATTTTTGCGATCCGGTGCGTTCAAGCGTAATTTCCGGAATATAATGAATTGATGCCAATAGCTCAACTACTTGTCTGAGCGAAATAGTGTTGTCCCTGAAAGTTATGTAAGCCTCTTTTTTGGGGAAATTAACAGTGGAATTGATAATACCATCATGCAGGGTGTTGAGGTTTTCGAGGAGCCATATACACGATGCACAGTGAATTGACGGAATAAAAAGGGTGATCTTGCTTATGCCGCTATCGGTAAAATCCAGCAGTTTTTCTTTGATTTCGTCGAGGTCGAGAAAAGCATATTTGTCTCCCACTTCCTCCGTTTCAACCCTGATGCCGGGCATTTTTTCAATTTCATAATATTGCTTAAGTTCTTTCTCATTAAGGATTTGATACACCGTTTTGCACCCATGGCAACAAAAGGATTTTTCCTCATGCTTAATTTCAACATCCAAACACGGATCACCGCAATGGAAACAGTTTACCATCAATCTTAAATTTGCTTGTTATATCTGTTGCAAAGTTTAGGAATATACACGTTTTAAAAAATGACAAATATCACTAAAGCTATTCATCTTGCCACTTTAACTTTTCTTGACCTTACAGGTATTCATTCCAAAAAGTGTATAAAGTGGGCAAAAACTAATGAAGCTTGTTAAAACAAAAATAGCGGCAAATGCAAGCAATACAATAGCCAATGTCCCGCTAATAATACCAAAATAATACAAAGCCACTACTATTGCAGCTATAAGCAGTCTAATTGTGCGGTCTGCGCCGCCCATGTTTTTTTTCATATCTCAAAATTTAATCGATTAATAAACATCAGTAAATGTGGCAACTAAAGGAATTCAATGTACGTAATTTTAATCGTTCTTAGAATACGCTTTTGAAATATTTTTAAAAAAAAGAATTGCAACCGCAATGGGAAAAGTCAAACTCAAAAATGCTAAAAGCAAATAATAGTTTGAAATAAACGGAAGGTTTAGCCAAAGAGCAAAGGCGTTATAAAAAATTAAAAATTCAGTAGTTGTAAAGGCAAAAACGAAGATCCATACAAAACTTTTGGGAAGCCTTATTAGTTTAAAATTGTTCAAAAAAGCAAGTAATGTTGTGATTACGATTCCCAGAAAAACCAAATGCAGATAGCCAATTACGAAATCTTTAAGTTGATAAGCCAAATTCGCAACATAAGGAAATGCTGAAAAGAGTTGCATCAACAGCTTTAAAACAAGTAAGCTTCCAGCAATTTTCAGAAGAAAAAAACCACTTGGAGCAAATGATTTTTTTATAAGCGTAAAATGATCTTTCAGCAGTAAATAAAGTTCAAGAAAAGCCAATATTTGAGCCACTGCCCCAATCAATCCCAGTACATAAAAAACAATAGGCGGAACAAACCATAGCGCCGAAAGGAATACAGTAAAAAGCACGCCAAAATTTAAAAGAAGAAAAAAAGATTTCAGTTTTTCAGGGTTGAACTGAATTCCTTTTTCTTCAAAAATATAAAAAAGAACGCCCAATAGCGCCAAAAAGAACCACCCATTGTACTGAAAATGAAGATAAAAATAAATGGAGGTTTTATACCAAATGGATTCTGGTCCTAAAGTTGCCACGACAGCACCAATAGTCCAGGGGCCAATGCTAGAAATAATAAGATACCAGAGCGAAGTTTTTATAAGTTTCCAAGAAAAACAGCTTTCAAAATGCTCCGGAATATACTTCATTGCAAACCACGAAAACCAGTAGGAAGCGAATAAGAAAAGTGTAGAGAAAATAATTGAAAATAGTGCGTATCCCTGAATTGGAAAGGTTACCAACATTCCTAAAATACAAACATTCGTAAATATAAAAATGCGTTTGTAAAGCTTCGGTTTCTCTGCCTCAGAAAGAAAGATTTTGTAAATCAAGGTAGTCAATCCCAAATAAACCCAGCCCAATAAGGCGGTGTGGGAATGAGCGTGAAGTAAAAACTTATAATTAAAAGGAAGTGATATAACAACATAGAGCCTTAACAAAACGCCCATTAATGCAACGACCAAAAAATAGGCCAAGGCTATGCCGATATGTTTCTTTAAATCTATCAAGACGTAAAATTAAAAAACAGTCCGGAATTTGGCAGCAAACATTCAAAGTTGCCAATCTTCCGGGCTGTCCTAAAAACCAATCAAATAAAAATCCAGATTTGGGGCTGGGGATACTCTTGTGTAGTGTTAGTTTTTCTTTAATTTCTTTTCTAAATCCAATGCTTTTGGGAAAAGAATGTTGTTTTCTAAGTGTATGTGTTGGTGCAAATCCTGCTCAAACTCGTATAGCTTTGCATAGAATGCGCAATAAGTATTACAAGCCCCTTGTGGTGGTGTGTAGTTGTTGCTCAGTTTTGAAATTTTTCGCAAAATCTCACCAGCCTCCTCATGATCCTCCTCCATCATTTTTATTGGATTTTCAACAGTTCCAAAATGAATTGCTGGAACTTCATTGCCTTCGCGTTCTGCTTTTACTAACCTTTTTATGAAAGGGAAAAGAATCAGTTCTTCCTTTTTTTGGTGTGCAGCCATTGCTTGCACAACTTGTGATACTAAAGCCTCAATTTCACCAAGTTCAGTGTAATGGTGTCCGTGGACGTGATTTACACGTTTGGAATACTGCAATAAAAGCGGGCTACTTTCTTCCACATAGTGATGGTGTACATTTATGATATGATCAATCAAGAAATCAAGTTTCCAACTGTTGTAGTCGTGGGCACGGTCCTGAATGCTATCCAGGTTCAAAAGTTCTGTTTCTAAAATTGAAGGATCTACCTTAGCCTTTTCGCAAGC
>JAGQYZ010000039.1:5848-9357 GCA_020435865.1 Aequorivita sp.
GCTTTTATGTTTTCTGTAACCACATCGGCTACTGTGCGTTCTTGAAGTGTTGTCATGATTTTAAAATTTTAATGAATAATAACGTTGCAAATTTCAGTAGAAAAAAATGGACAAAATATGACCTTAATCATATAATGACATTTTTGTCAGAAATTAATTTTAGCGAATAACTAGTTCATAATAAATAAAATGGTTTAGTAAAAATATTTATTCCCAAAAAGGATCGTGATAATCAGGAGATTTTTCAAAGACGTTATGTATATCCTCAATTTTTTCAAGTTGCATCTCTGTTGCTACATTTTGGATTTCATTAAAAAGAACGCGTTCTTCAAACCGAATGTGAGCGTCCAGTTCCTCTTCTAATCTATGAAGAGATTTTTCAGGATTTTTTGTGTCGTTGAACAAACGTTTTATTCTTCTGTGCTCTTTTAAGGCACGTTCAACTAGTTCATTTTCCGCCTCAAGTATTGGGAAAAGATATTTTTCCTCATCCCTGAAATGGGGCTTTATTTCGTGCTCATAAAACCACCTTGCATATTCCTGCATACGTTCTATTTCAACATTTTTATTAAAACCTTTCCGTAGTTTCCAACTGAACAACAATCCAAAATGATGTTGGCGACTCAGCGGTTGCAAAGCTTGATGACGTTTTATAGGTTTTTTCTTTTCCATAGATTTATCTTTTCAAAAAAGAAAGTCCTTCGTCAATACCATTTGCTAATTCATAAAGGCTCGTGTTTTCTAGCATTAGCCGTAAATTATTTCGAATATCAACAAACTTATCATGCATTGGGCAAGGTTGTGTTGCATCACAAGAGTCAAATCCGAGTGCGCAACCTTTATAAATTGAATCACCATCAATTGCAGCTACAATATCTGTCAATTTAAGGGTTTCAGCCATTCCTTTCGGAATTTCAAATCCGCCAGTTGGCCCCTTTAAGGAAGTTAAAATATTTTGTTTTGCCAATTGGTGCAAGATTTTTGCAGTAAAAGCTTCAGGCGAGTTAATTTCAAATGCTATATCCTTCAAGCTAATGCGGTTGCCCAAAGCGGACTGCGATGCAATATATACCGAAGCTTTTATACCGTACTGGCATGCTTTTGAAAACATACTTCATTTTTAGCATTGCAAAGATATGCAATAATTCAATTTATGACAAAGTTATCAGAAACTAATTGAAAAATACAATTCTTTAAAATTGATTAAAATACTTATAGTTTCAAAAAGGTTTCCCCTTTACGAAGTTTTTCAGAAAGTTGCATTACTGAAGTATTTTCACACATATTTTTCAAACCCTCCCGAACATTATTAAACTGATCGTGAACCGGACAAGGATGCGTAGCGGAACATTCGGGCAACCCTAAGCTACAGCCTTTAAAAATAGAATCTCCATCAATACATGCTACTATTTCTGCAAGTGTGAGTTTAGCGTTTTTTTCTAAATAGAAACCACCATTTGGCCCTTTCTTTGAAAGTATTATTCCTGCACGTGCGAGTTGTTGGCAAATTTTTGCAGTAAACGGTTCTGGTGAATCAACTGCTTTGGCAATTTCTACAATATTGGGTCGCTTATCTAGTTGAGATTGTTCCGCTATGAAGAGAACTGAACGTATTCCATATTCGCAAGCTTTTGAGAACATACTGTTTTGTTTTGTTCAAATTTAAAAAAATCAAACAATTAAAAAGTATAAAAACATCTTAAAATCTATATAAAGAGGTCAATAAGTTGATGAAAAGAGAAATACGTTTAAATAGTTAGTTAAACCGCTGTTTTGCTGCCCTCTCCAAAGCTTCCCTATGATTTGGATGTGCTATGGAAATAAGTGCTTTGGCACGTTGCTCCAATCCTTTTCCGAAGAGATTTACTACTCCATATTCAGTAACCACATAATGCACGTGGGCCCTTGTGGTAGTAACGCTGGCACCTTCTTTCAAAAAAGGTGTGATTTTTGTAACTCCTTTATTTGTAATCGATGGCATTGCTATAATTGGCTTCCCTCCTTCTGAAAGCGAAGCACCACGAATAAAATCCATCTGTCCACCAACCCCAGAATATTGGTACATCCCAATACTATCTGCACAAACCTGACCCGTCAAATCAATTTCAATAGCACTGTTAATAGCAGTAACTTTTGGGTTTTTGCGAATGATGGCAGTATCATTTGTATAACCTGCTTCCTTAAAGTGAACTAAGGGATTATCATCAATAAAATCATATAACTTTTGCGAACCCATTGCGAAACAAGTAACTATTTTGCCAGTTTTTATTTCTTTATCCTCGCCTGTAATAATTCCTTTTTCAACCAATGGAAGTATACCGTCACTAAACATTTCTGTGTGAATTCCCAATCTTTTATGGTTTTGCAGATTACGAAGTACAGCATTCGGAATATTGCCAATACCCATTTGCAGTGTGGCACCATCTTCAACCAAACCTGCAACGTGCTTGCCTATAGTAGCTTCAATATCAGTTGGTGTTCCCAATATTGAAGGATGAACTGGTTCATCAATTGCTACTGCAAAGTTTATATTGTTAATATGAATGATACCGTCACCGTGCGTTCTTGGAACCTGCGGGTTTATTAAGGCCACTACCTTTTTTGCAGTTTGAATAGCTGGTAAAGTTACATCAACAGAAACTCCCAAAGAGCAATAACCGTGCTTATCCGGTGGCGAAACCTGAATGAAAGCAACGTCCAACGGAAGTATATTTCTTCTGAAAAGCCAATGGATTTCACTCAGAAAAACAGGAATATAATCACCGTGAATGGTATTTACTCCTTTCCGTACATTATCACCCACAAAACAGCTAGCAAGATGAAAAGCATCCGTGTATGGAGCTTGTATATATTTTGCTTCCCCGTGGGTATGTATTTGGATTATTTCAACTTTCTTTAGTTCTCTGTATCTTTCACACAAAGTGTCTATTAACAAATTGGGCGTCATTGCTGCTCCCTGAAAAAATACACGATTACCAGATTTTACTATAGATACGGCCTCTTCGGCAGAAACGATTTGCATGATATTAAATTTTTACTCCGTCGCCAAGGCTTTGGAGAATGATACTGCAAAGTTGTAAAAATTATATTTTATCGTAAATGATAATTATCACAAAGCTTCTTTTAAAGGTGCTACCAAAGTAGAAATATCAGTCACAATAGAAACGCCCTTATCATTGTTATACCAAATTTGCAGCATTTCTTTAAAGGTATTGTCAATCTTACCAAAGTGAATTTTATAATCACTTACCAATTTCGTGGCAGCTTTGGAACGTGGCCCCCAAGTTTGAATCACATTGAAATTTTCATCAAGCATAATTACCACAGGAATAGAACGCGAACCATTGGTTAAAAAAGCATCCATCAATTCTGGTTTTTCATCGCGAAGCACAATTTTTAAATCTATATTTTCTGAAAGTTGCGCAATTTTATTTAAGTATGGAAGCGTTTGCGCAGCATCACCACACCAAGGTTCACTGATTACAAGCCAGGTTTGTTTTTCAGAAATA
>JAGQYZ010000040.1 GCA_020435865.1 Aequorivita sp.
GAAGATGTTACCGAAATTATTTTGAACCTTAAACAAGTTCGTTTCAAAAGACAGATTGATGAAATAGATAACGAAACCGTTACTATCTCCGTTTCTGGAAACGAGCAGTTGAAAGCGGGTGATTTCCAAAAATTCATTTCAGGTTTCCAAGTATTGAACCCAGATTTGGTTCTTTGCAATATGGACAAGAAAGTGAACCTAAATTTCGAAATTACTATCGAAAAAGGTCGCGGTTATGTTCCTGCTGAAGAGAACAAAAAAGCGAACGCTCCTTTGGGAACCATCTTTACAGACTCTATCTACACTCCTATAAAAAATGTGAAGTACAGTATTGAAAACTTCCGTGTAGAGCAAAAGACCGATTACGAAAAATTGGTTTTCGAAATTGTAACAGACGGATCTATTCACCCAAAAGATGCATTGACCGAAGCTGCAAAAACATTAATCCACCACTTTATGTTGTTCAGTGATGAACGCATTACTTTGGAGGCAGATGAAATTGCACAAACTGAAACTTATGATGAAGAATCCCTTCACATGCGTCAGTTGCTTAAAACAAAATTAGTAGATATGGATCTTTCGGTTCGTGCGCTAAACTGTTTGAAAGCTGCAGAAGTTGATACCTTGGGAGATCTTGTTTCTTTCAACAAAAATGACTTGATGAAGTTCCGTAACTTCGGTAAAAAATCGCTTACAGAGCTTGAAGAGCTTGTAAACGTGAAAGGCCTAAACTTCGGGATGGATCTTGCAAAATATAAATTAGATAAAGATTAGTTAATACGTCATATTTTGCTCCCCAAAGTGGGTTGATGCAAGATGATGATTAAAACAAAAATGTCATGAGACACGGAAAAAAAATAAATCACTTAGGTAGAAAAACCGCACATAGACACTCTATGTTGGCAAACATGGCTTGTTCACTTGTTGAGCACAAACGTATCAACACTACTGTTGCAAAAGCAAAAGCGTTGAAACAATTTGTAGAGCCATTGGTAACAAAGTCTAAGGAAGATACCACACATAACCGTCGTTTGGTTTTTGCTAAATTGCGTCAAAAAGAAGCAGTTGCAGAACTTTTCAGAACTGTTGCGCCAAAAGTTGGTGATCGTCCGGGAGGTTATACCCGAATCATTAAATTGGGTAATCGTTTAGGTGATAATGCTGATATGGCAATGATAGAGCTTGTAGATTTCAACGAAATTTATAACGCTGGCAAAGCTACCAAGAAGAAATCTACTCGTAGAAGTCGTCGTGGAAGTGGCTCAGGAACTGAAGCCACTGCCGCTGCACCTGCTGCAAAAGCTGCTCCAGCAAAAGCTGAAAAAGAAGCCAAGAAAGAAGAAGAATAAATGAATTTGAATTCATTAAATAACAAAGGGATAAGCGTTTTCGTTTATCCCTTTTTTTTATACTATTTTTGCAAAGAATTTTGAAAACCTGAAATTATCACTCTGAACTTGTTAAAGGGTGAAACTTGAAATCCTTCAAAGAATGAAATACCAAGCACGAAAAAAAGCACTTATTTTACTGGCAGATGGAACCATTTTCTACGGAAAAGCGGTTGGAAACAAAGAAGGCTCAGCCTTTGGCGAGGTTTGTTTTAACACAGGAATGACTGGCTACCAAGAAATTTTTACGGATCCTTCTTACTTCGGACAAATTATGGTTGCCACTAACGCCCACATCGGGAATTATGGAACAAATAGGGATGAAGTAGAATCTGAAGGAATAAAAATCGCAGGTCTGGTGGTGCGTAATTTCAGTTACCATTATTCTCGGGTTGCGGCGGACAGTTCCTTGGAAGAATTTTTAAATAAAAACAATTTGCTCGCCATCAGTGATGTGGACACACGGGCGCTGGTAAGCTACATTCGCGACAACGGCGCAATGAATGCGGTAATTTCTACGGAAGTTGACAATATTGAAGACTTGAAGAAACGGTTGGCTGCAGTGCCAGATATGAACGGTTTGGAACTCGCTTCAAAAGTTTCTACCACGGCCCCTTATTTTTTCGGAAATGAAAATGCAAAGTATAAGATTTCTGCATTGGATCTGGGCATAAAGAAAAATATTCTTCGAAATCTTGCTAAAAGAGATTGTTACATAAAAGTATTCCCCTATAACACTTCTTTTTCAGAGATGGAAGCCTTCAATCCCGACGGTTATTTTATCTCCAATGGTCCTGGCGATCCAGAACCACTCCACAGCGCAATAGAAGTTGTGAAAACAATTTTGGATAAAGAACTTCCGATGTTTGGAATCTGTTTGGGCCATCAAGTTTTGGCTTTGGCAAATGGAATTTCTACCTATAAAATGCACAATGGCCACCGCGGAATAAATCACCCTGTTATGAATTTGATAAGTGGTAAAGGTGAAATCACTTCACAAAACCACGGTTTCGCAATAAATAGGGAAGAGGCTGAAGCCAATCCAAATATAGAAATAACTCACGAACATCTGAACGATCACACTGCGGCGGGAATTCGACTGAAAAACAAACCAGCATTTTCAGTTCAGTATCATCCCGAAGCAAGTCCGGGACCACACGATGCTTCCTATCTTTTTGATCAATTCATCGAAAGCATTGAAAAACATAAATTACAAACTGCATAAAACCATAAACCTGACAGGTTCTAAAACCGTCAGGTTTTTTTGATATAGTATAAATTAAAAATAACGTTAGAAAATATAACAATGAGCATCATCATAGACATCAAAGCCAGACAAATATTTGATTCCAGAGGAAATCCAACCATTGAAGTGGACGTAATTACCGAAAACGGTTTTATGGGCCGCGCTGCGGTTCCTTCCGGAGCATCAACTGGTGAGCACGAAGCAGTTGAACTTCGCGACGGCGGAAAAGCATATATGGGTAAAGGTGTTTTGAAAGCTGTTGAAAACGTAAACGGCAAAATAGCCGGAACCCTTTTGGGCATTTCTGTTTTTGAACAGGAATTGATTGATAAGACGCTGATCGATTTGGACGGTACCAAAAACAAATCGAAGTTAGGTGCCAATGCTATTCTGGGAGTTTCATTGGCCTGTGCAAAAGCTGCTGCCAATGAATTGGGAATGCCATTGTATCGTTACGTGGGCGGAGTGAGTGCTAAAACACTCCCTGTGCCTATGATGAATATTATTAATGGAGGCTCGCACAGTGACGCCCCAATTGCGTTTCAGGAATTTATGGTGATGCCCGTAAAGGCTAAAAACTTTACCCACGCCATGCAAATGGGGTCTGAAATTTTTCACAACCTTAAAAAAGTATTGCATGACCGTGGATTGAGTACGGCAGTTGGTGACGAGGGCGGTTTTGCTCCTACTTTGGACGGTACGGAAGATGCTTTGGATACCATAGCAAAGGCAACTAAAAAAGCTGGGTATAAATTGGGCGCCGACGTAATGATTGCCTTGGATTGCGCTTCCGCAGAATTTTATGTAAAGAAAAAATACGATTACACCAAGTTTGAAGGCGATAAGGGAAAAGTGCGCACTTCAAAAGAGCAAGCCGATTATTTGGCTGAATTATGTGAAAAATACCCAATCATTTCAATTGAGGATGGAATGGACGAGAACGATTGGGAAGGTTGGAAATACTTAACTGAAAAAATTGGCAATAAAGTACAATTGGTTGGTGATGATTTGTTCGTTACAAACGTGGAACGACTTTCAAAAGGTATTTCAGAAAAAATTGCAAATTCAATTCTTATAAAAGTAAACCAAATTGGAACCTTAACCGAGACTATTGCTGCTGTAAACATGGCGCATAATGCAGGATATACTTCCGTAATGAGCCACCGAAGCGGAGAAACAGAGGATAACACAATTGCTGATTTGGCAGTTGCATTAAACTGTGGGCAAATAAAAACAGGTTCTGCTTCAAGAAGTGACCGAATGGCGAAGTACAATCAATTACTCAGAATAGAAGAACAGTTGGGCGAAGTTGCGTATTTTCCACAGCAAAATGCTTTTAAAATATAGTTTTAAATTAATGAATTAAAAACCCCACCATTGGTGGGGTTTTTTTATATTATGAAAATAGGCTGTATAACTGATTATTTAAGGATTATTTAACCTAAGATAAGCAATGAATGTTAAAAAAATTCCTTGAGATTTTGTATTTTTACATTTCTGAATAAATTAAAAAACACACATATATTTTATGGCAAAGATGGCAACCCTCGAGATAGACGGCAAAAAATACGAATTTCCCATTGTGGAAGGAACTGAAAATGAATTAGGGATAGATATAAAAAGCCTTCGTGGTGACACTGGTGGTGTTGTTACACTAGATCCGGGATATAAAAATACTGGAGCTTGTGAGAGTGCCATAACATTTTTAGATGGTGAAAAAGGAATTCTACGCTATCGTGGCTATGCTATTGAAGAACTTGCGGAAAAGGCACATTTCTTGGAAGTTTGCTACCTACTAATTTTTGGTGAATTGCCAACTCAGTTACAACTAGCTAAATTCCATGAAGATATTAAGGCACAATCACATGTTGATGAAGATGTGAAAAGAATTTTGGACGGTTTTCCTAAAGCTGCACATCCTATGGGCGTACTATCTTCTTTGACATCTGCTCTGGTGGCATTTAACCCTTCTTCAGTAAACGTAGATAGCGAGGAAGATATGTATAAAGCCATTGTGAAAATTCTGGGAAAATTTCCAGTTTTGACGGCTTGGACATATAGAAAACGTATGGGGCTACCATTGGATTATGGTGGAGATTCCTTGGGTTATGTGGACAATTTCCTCAAGATGATGTTCAAAAAACCGAATGGAGAATACGTTACCAATGAAACTGTTTTGGAATCCTTAGATAAACTATTGATTCTTCACGCTGACCACGAACAGAATTGCTCCACTTCAACGGTACGTATTGTAGGATCTTCACACGCTGGTCTTTTTGTTTCTATTTCTGCAGGAATTGCTGCACTATGGGGGCCACTTCACGGAGGAGCCAACCAAGCAGTTATTGAAATGCTGGAAGCTATTAAAGAGGATGGCGGCGACACCAAAAAATTTATGGCAAAGGCGAAAGACAAAGATGATCCTTTCCGTTTGATGGGCTTTGGGCATAGAGTCTATAAAAATTTCGACCCTCGAGCCAAAATTATCAAAAAAGCAGCCGATGGAGTTTTGGATGCCTTAGGAATTGATGACCCCGTGTTGGCTATTGCCAAAGGTCTTGAAAAAGAAGCATTGGAAGACAGCTATTTTGTGGATCGAAAATTATATCCCAACGTAGATTTCTATTCGGGAATCATATATCGCGCTATGGGAATCCCTGTGGAGATGTTTACTCCTATGTTTGCACTGGGAAGACTCCCCGGATGGATTGCGCAATGGCGGGAAATGCGCCTTCGAAAAGAACCCATTGGGCGCCCAAGACAAGTGTATATTGGCGAACCATTAAGAGCTTTTAAGGATATCGATTATCGATAGCGCATCTATTAAAAGATACGAAGCATCCGTTTTTACGGATGCTTTTTCATATACATAACTTATGATTAAATTACATGTCAACGATGAAATATCTAGACTAAGAGCAGTCGTTTTAGGAACAGCGCGAAGCAACGGCCCTACACCCAAACTTCAAGATGCGTACGATCCCAAATCGGCAGAACACATTAAAGCCGGAACGTATCCCGTAGAAGACGATATGGTGAACGAAATGGAAGCTGTGGCCCAAGTTTTCAAGAAATATGGTGTTACCGTGTATCGTCCGGATGTAATACGAGATTACAATCAAATTTTTGCAAGGGATATAGCTTTTGTGATTGATGATAAATTTATTTACGGCAATATTTTAGAAGATCGCTCTAAAGAAATTGATGCCTTGGATTATGTAATTGACCAGATTGAGGATTCAAAAATTATAGAATTCCCCGAAGATGCACACATTGAAGGGGGAGACGTGATGCCTTGGGGAGATTATATTTTTGTTGGAGCTTATTATGGAGATGACTATCCAAGTTTTATTACTGCACGTACAAATATGAATGCCGTAAAACACCTTCAGAAATTGTTTCCTCATAAAAAGGTAAAATCTTTCAACCTTAAAAAAAGTAATACCGTTGCCGAAGATAATGCACTTCATTTAGATTGTTGCTTTCAACCATTGGGTAAAGGAAAAGCTATCATACATAAAGAAGGCTTCTTGATTGAAGCGGAATATAAATGGCTTATTGATTTTTTCGGGAAAGACAATTGCTTTCATATTACCAAGAACGAAATGTATAATATGAACAGTAACATATTTTCTATTTCACCAGACGTAGTTATTTCAGAAAAAACCTTTACCAGATTGAACGCTTGGCTCCGCAAACAAGGTTTTACGGTTGAAGAAGTACCTTATTCTGAAATCTCCAAACAAGAAGGATTACTTCGCTGCACAACGATGCCTTTGGTTCGTGATTAGTTCAAAAAAATCAAGTTTTAAATATCTAGTTTTTCAGATTGTGAAAAGTGTACAATTTGTTAGGCATTGTAACTAATTGTTATTCCTATTAATAATTGTTACAAGCCCTTATTTAACAAAAAAACGGCCCCCACTTTCACAAAAAATTAGTAAACTTGGCATATCAAAATTTTAACAATTTGAAAAAAGTACTCTCCCTATCTTTTTTATTGCTGTTTTTGACAGCTTTTTCTACTCTTACAGCACAACAAAAAAACATAACCTTAGAAGAAATTTGGAGTGGTGCATTCCGCACCCAAGGTTTGGACGTGTTACGTTCCTTAAACAATGGAAAGGAGTATTCGGTACTTAATTATGATAGACAGAATAAAGCTTCTACCATAGATGTTTATGACTATAAAAGCGGTGAAAAAGCACGAACACTTTTAAACAGTAAAGATTTAAAAGGGATTGATTATATTATTTCGTATGAGTTCAGTAAAGACGAATCTAAAATTCTTTTTACAACAGAGTTGCAACAGATATACCGTCGTTCTTCGCTTGGAACCTATTATGTTTACAATGTAAAAACGAAGAATTTTACTTTGGTTTCAACCAATAAAATTCAAGAACCCACTTTCAGTAATGACGGTAGTAAAATTGCTTACGGTTTTGAAAATAACCTTTACATAAAAGATCTGAATTCTGGTGAAACCAAGCAAATAACTACAGACGGTAAAAAGAACAGTATTATTAACGGAATTACGGATTGGGTTTATGAAGAAGAATTTGCCTTTGTTCGTGCTTTTGAATGGAGCTTGAACGGCGACAAGCTTGCCTACATAAAATTTGATGAAACCCATGTGCCAGAATACACTATGGATGTTTATGGCAAGAACCTTTATCCTTTCGCAGATACGTTTAAATACCCTAAAGCAGGTGAAAACAACTCCAAAGTTTCATTGCAGCTTTATGATCTTGGTAGTGAAAAGACTTCTGAGGTAGATATTTCAAAATTCAATAGCTATTATATTCCGCGATTGCTTTGGACTGAAGATAATAACTTTTTGAGTGTTCAGCTTACCAATCGCCATCAGAACATTCTCGATTTGGTTTTTGTAGATGCATCCAATAATTCTTCAAAATTGATTCTACAGGAAAAGGATGCCGCATATGTTGACGTTACGGACAATCTTACTTTTCTGAATAACAACAGTTTCTTTTGGACCAGCGAAAAAGATGGATGGAATCATATTTATCAATATGATAAGGATGGAAAATTGCTCAATCAAGTAACCAAAGGTCCTTGGGAAGTAACAACATATTACGGCTTTGACCAAAATACAGGTCGCGTTTATTACCAAAGCACCGAGAATGGAAACATCAATCGTGATGTGTATTCCATTCTTCCTTCGGGGAAAAATAAAGTTCGTTTATCTCAGAAAACTGGTACAAACGATGCTGATTTCAGCGCAGATTACACCTATTTCATTGGCACTTTTTCAGATGCAAATACACCTTACGTTTTCACACTTAATGAAGCCAAAACAGGAAAAGTGCTTCGCGAAATAAAGAACAACAACGATGTAAAGAGCAAATTGTCTTCCTATAAAATTTCACCAAAAGAGTTTTCAACAATAAACATCAATGGTGAAGATTTGAATATGTATATGATAAAGCCACTGGATTTTGATACAACCAAGCAATATCCGCTTTTTCTGTATCAATATTCTGGTCCTGGTTCACAGCAAGTTTCAAATAGTTGGATGGGTACAAATGATTATTGGCACGAAATGCTTGCAAACACACAGGATATTATAATTGCCTGCGTGGACGGCCGTGGAACAGGTTTTAAAGGAAGGGATTTCAAAAAAATGACCCAAAAGGAATTGG
>JAGQYZ010000041.1 GCA_020435865.1 Aequorivita sp.
CAACAAACCACTGAAGTTGGAGATTTCAATGAGTTGAAAGTGTACGACCTTATCACTGTAAAACTTGTTCCTTCCGAAGAAAACAAAGTAGTCGTGGAAGGTGAAAATACCGAGTTTGTAAAAACCATAAATGATAATGGAGTTTTAAAAATCAGAATGGAACTTGAGGAACGTTTTGATGGAGATGCCACAACGGTAACCCTTTATTTTAAAAATATTTCAATCATTGATGCAAATGAAGGCTCTGAAATTTTTTCTGAAACTGAAATAAAAGAATCTTCTCTAGAACTTAAAGCCCAGGAAGGTGGAAAAATTAAAATTGAAGTTGCTGCTGAAAATTTAGAAGTTAGATCAGTTTCTGGTGGTATAGTGGAAGCAAAAGGAACTGCAACAAAACAAGATGTAAACATCAATTCTGGGGGTACCTACGAGGGTAAAGATCTTATTACATCTCAAACGTATGTTAATGTAACTGCTGGCGGTTCTGCAACTGTATATGCTAAAGACAAAGTCGATGCTAAAATTACAGCAGGTGGTTATATTACAGTTTACGGCAACCCGAAGGACGTTAAGAAAAAGAAATTAGCTGGCGGAAAAATTGAAATAGTGGAAGGTAAAAATTAAAATTTTACTACTGTTGGGTAAAAGTAATTTGTATTTTTACCCTACTATGTTTGACGGTTTACTTTATGCAGCATTCTACGGTTTTTTATTGGCTTTTGCCGTCGGCCCAGTCTTTTTCACTTTGATTGAAACTGCTATTACCAAAGGGATTAAAGCTGCAATTTTCTTCGATCTTGGTGCTTTGTTTGCTGATGTAATCTTTATATTGATTGCTTTTTTCAGTACCAATAGAATTCTTGAAAAAGTAAAACATGATCCCGGTCTTCTTATTTTTGGGGGAGCGATTCTTATAGCCTATGGAATTATTTCATACATACGCACCAACAAATCGGTTTTTAAAATTGTTCGTGAACATTACGCAGTAAAAGTGAAAAAAAACCTTGGCGGATTATTTTTGAAAGGCTTCCTTTTGAATTTTGTAAATTTTGGTGTTTTGGCGGGATGGATTGGAACATTAATTATGGCAAATGCCCTCACCACTTCAGATAATGGGGTATTATTTTTTATAGCTACCGTTCTAGCAACTTTTTTTCTTACAGATCTTTTAAAAATGCTGTTAGCCAAAAGATTAAAAAACAAAATGACGCCACGTTTTATTTTCAAAACAAAAAAATGGGTTAGCATATTGATATTGGGATTCGGAGTTTTGTTACTCATCCAAGGCATTTTTCCTAAAGGAGTAGAGGCAGGACTTGAAAAGATTCCAGGGCAAGAGCATCCTTTAGACAAACCAATTCCACCAGTTGGGGAACCGCAATAAAAAAACCCCAACTTAAGTTGAGGTTTTTGAGGTATCGAGCGGATTCGAACCGCTGTAGCAGCTTTTGCAGAGCTGAGCCTAGCCACTCGGCCACGATACCTTATTAGGCTTGCAAATGTAAAAAAATTAAACTTAAAATTCCTACTTAAAAAACAAATTACCTTTTCTGCTTCATGGTTACGCTCACTTCGGCAACATCACCACCTATGGGCGGATTTCTTTTTGCAACAGTAACCTTTACTTCATTTACCATTTCAACTTTCAAGAAAATGGAATCAATAATTCGTTTTGCTACGTGCTCCAATAGCTTAGCGCGCACCGCCATTTCTTCCCTCACAATATGTTGAAGCAATACATAATCTACGGTATCTGTAAGTTCATCGGTATTGGAAGCATTTTGTAGATCTGCTTTTACAGAAAGGTTTACTAAATAATCAGATCCTATTTGTCCTTCTTCAATTAAACAACCGTGAAAAGCATAAATTTTTATGTTTTTTAAACGAATGGTCCCCATAAAAATAATTTTGGTAAAGATATTAAGAATATCCGATTAAGACCTTCGGCCTATCTAAGGGTATACTAAGACCAAAACTTTTTTTGACCAACTTCTTTTTCAGTTAATTGGTTACCTTTGCACTTCATAAAAAATATTTATATGAGTAACGAAGCAGCTCCGCTTAATTTTATAGAACACATCATTGAAGAAGATCTAACCAAAGGGTATAAAAAGGAACAATTGTGCTTCCGATTTCCACCAGAACCTAATGGCTACCTTCACATTGGTCATGCTTCTTCAATCTGTTTGAATTTTGGGCTGGGTGAACGCTATAACGCCCCAGTAAACCTCCGTTTTGATGATACAAATCCTGCAAAAGAAGAGCAGGAATTTGTGGATGCTATAAAGCGTGATATTTCTTGGTTAGGATACGAATGGGCAGAGGAGCGCTATGCTTCTGATTATTTTCAGCAGTTGTATGATTGGGCTGTTCAACTTATAAAAGATGGTAAAGCTTATGTAGATTCGCAAACTTCGGAAATAATTGCGGAACAAAAAGGAACTCCGAATACGCCCGGAAAACCGAGCCCTTTTAGAAACCGTTCTGTTGAGGAAAATTTGGATTTGCTTGAAAAAATGAAAAATGGCGAAACCAAAGAAGGGGAGCATGTGCTTCGTGCAAAAATAAATATGGAATCGCCAAATATGTTGATGCGAGACCCAGTTATGTATAGAACTATCAACAAACATCACCACCGCACAGGAACCGATTGGAAAATCTTCCCAATGTACGATTGGACGCACGGCGAAAGCGATTATATTGAACAAGTATCACATTCTTTCTGCACACTTGAATTTCTACCGCACAGAGAGCTTTACGATTGGTTTTTGGACCAAGTATGTGAATCTGAAAAGTTACGTCCGAAACAACGTGAATTTGCGCGAAGAAACTTAAGCCATACAGTTGTTAGTAAACGAAAACTAGCACAATTGGTAAGTAGCGGTGTTGTTAAGGGTTGGGATGATCCACGAATGCCCACAATTTCTGGACTTCGCCGAAGAGGCTACACGCCAGAATCCATTAAAAATTTTGCAGATAGCATAGGCGTTGGTAAGCGTGAAAATTTGATAGATGTCTCACATTTGGAATTCAATGTTCGCGAAGACCTTAACAAAATTGCGCCTCGTATTATGGTGGTTTTAGATCCTGTAAAATTGATTATTGATAATTACCCAGAAGGAAAAACCGAATGGCTAGAAGCAGAAAACAATCCTGAAGATGAATCTGCCGGAAGCCGTGAAGTTCCTTTTTCAAAAGAACTTTTAATTGAAAGGGATGATTTTCTTGAAGAAGCTAACCGAAAGTTTTTTAGATTGACAATCGGCAAAGAGGTTCGTTTAAAGAATGCCTATATCATAAAAGGCGAAAGTGTAGTAAAGGATACTGAGGGTAATATTACAGAAATCCATTGCACATATGATCCGGATAGCAAAAGCGGCAGTGGTTCCGAAGCGTCTTTGCGCAAAGTAAAGGGAACCTTGCACTGGGTTTCTGCAGAATACGCATTACCAGTTGAAGTTCGCGTATATGATCGTCTTTTTACTGAAGCTTCACCAGACACTAATAAAGAGAAAGATTTTATGCAATTTGTAAATCCAAATTCTTTGCAAGTAATAACAGGACATGCTGAACCTAGTATAAAAAGTGCAAAACCAGAAGATAAGTTTCAGTTTCAACGGTTGGGTTATTTTGTGGTTGACAGCGATACTACTTCAGAAAATATTGTTTTCAACCGCACCGTTCCCTTGCGCGACTCTTGGGCCAAATTGGCCGAATAATTAACGTTTTTATTAATATATCATCTATTTTTTAAGAGTAATTGGCTAATATTAGCTCTTTTTAAGATAAATTTATAGATTGAAAATTAACTATTAACCGGTTGTTAACAGCAAAACGAAATAGTGTTTCCTACCTTTGATATTATTAACAAATAAAACTAAAACACAATGGCATCAAATACAGGTCAAACACTTATTGCATTATTAACCGGAGCAGCTATTGGAGCGGGATTTGGAATACTTTATGCGCCAGACAAAGGTTCAAAAACTAGGAATAAACTTAGCAAGGAAGCTAAGAAAGCTCAGAAAAAATTGAACAAGCAAATACAAGAAACTAGCCATACGCTCAGTGAAAAAGCGCAACATGCTAAATATAATTTTGAGCAAAAATTGAACGACACTTTATCTTCTGCAAGCTATAAAGCAGATGACATTTTGTTGGCAATGGAAGATAAATTGGAAGCATTGAGAAGACAAAATGCAAAGCTTCAAATAGATTCAAAAGTTAATAAAGCAAAGGCTAC
>JAGQYZ010000042.1 GCA_020435865.1 Aequorivita sp.
CTTTGTTTCCTGCTTCCATAATTCCTGGACCACCACCAGTTATAACACCATAACCATTTTCTGTTATTTTTTTGGCGATACTTTCTGCCAATTTATAATACTTATTATTAGGTTTTGTGCGGGCAGAGCCAAAAATGGAAACACAAGGTCCAATACGACTCATTTTTTCATAACCACCTACAAACTCTCCCATAATCTTGAATATGGCCCATGAATCATTTGTTTTTACCTGATTCCAGTTTTTTGGTATTTGTTCATCTCTCATACTTATTCAGTTCTCGGTTGTCAGTTTTCTTTATAATCAATGTTTCATCCAGCCTCTAATGTAATTCTTTTTTAAGGAATCGGGCGGTATAGCTTTTTTTGTCTTCAGCAATTTCTTCAGGCGTTCCCAAAGCCATAATTTTTCCTCCTTGCTTTCCACCTTCGGGACCTATGTCAATTATATAATCAACGGTTTTAATAACATCCAGATTATGCTCAATAATTAGCACGGTGTTGCCTTTTTCAACTAATTTGTTCAATACAATCATCAATACCCGAATATCCTCAAAATGAAGTCCTGTGGTAGGTTCGTCCAGAATATAAAAAGTATTTCCGGTATCGCGTTTGGAGAGCTCTGTCGCCAGTTTGATACGTTGCGCTTCGCCACCCGAAAGTGTTGTGGATTGTTGTCCAAGTGTAATATATCCTAAACCGACATCTTTAATCGTTTTTACTTTTCGGTGGATTTTGGGGATATTTTCAAAAAAGCTTGATGCCTCATTGATTGTCATATCCAAAACGTCATAAATCGATTTTCCTTTGTAGCGAATTTCCAACGTTTCACGATTGAACCGTTTGCCCTGGCAAGTTTCGCATTCCACATACACGTCTGGCAAGAAATTCATTTCAATAACTCTTAAACCAGCTCCTTTGCAGGTTTCGCAGCGTCCACCTGCAACATTGAAGCTAAATCGTCCAGGTTTGTAGCCACGGATCATAGCTTCAGGAGTTTTAGCAAAAAGATTCCTTATCTCTGAAAAAACACCAGTGTATGTAGCGGGATTGCTTCGCGGTGTTCTTCCAATTGGCGATTGGTTGATGTCTATTACTTTGTCAATGTTCTCAAGTCCTTCAATTTTTTTGTATGGCATTGGTTTTTTAACGCCGTTAAAAAAATGAGCGTTCAAAATAGGGTAGAGGGTCTCATTGATGAGAGTACTTTTTCCACTGCCCGAAACACCTGTAACGCCAATCATTTTGCCTAAAGGAAATGCTACTGAAATGTTTTTCAAATTGTTTCCTGAAGCCCCATTCAAGGTTAATGTTTTGCCATTCCCTTTTCTACGCTTCTTTGGAACTTCAATTTCTTTTTTTCCGTTTAGGTAATCTGCGGTAAGGGTATGGTGTTTTTTTATTTCTTCGGGAGTTCCTTCAGAAACGATTTCGCCACCGTGCCTTCCTGCTGCAGGCCCAATGTCTATAACATGGTCGGCACTTTCAATCATTTCTTTATCGTGTTCCACTACAATTACCGAATTGCCGATTTCCTTTAATTGCTTCAGTGAATAAATCAATCGTTCATTGTCTCTTTGATGTAGGCCAATACTTGGCTCATCTAAAATATAAAGCACGCCAACCAACTGCGAACCAATTTGCGTTGCCAAACGAATTCGCTGTGCCTCACCACCCGAAAGTGATTTTGAACTGCGATCCAATGCCAAATATGTTAGACCAACATCTACCAAAAACTGAAGACGTGAACGGACTTCCTTAATAATTTCTGAAGCAATTTTCAGTTGGGTTTCTGAAAGATTTTTATCGAGGTTTTTAAACCATTCTGCCAGTTCCACCACATCCATGTGAGCCAGTTCGGCTATGTTTTTTTCGTTCACTTTAAAGTAAAGCGATTCTTTTCTAAGCCTTGTACCGTTGCATTCGGGACACGGAATTTTGTCCATATATTCCTTTGCCCAGCGTTTTAGGGAAGTGGATTCATTGGCATCAAATGTATTTTGAATAAAGGTGGCAACGCCTTCAAAATCTATTTTATAGCTTCGAGTAATGCCCAAGCTTTTGGACTCGATATCGAATTTTTCATTTCCCCCGAAAAAAATAACGTCTTTTGCTTGTTGTGGAATGCTTTCAAAAGTATCGCTCATTTTAAAATTGAAGCGTTCCGAAATTAGTTCCAACTGTTTAAAAACCCAGCTATTTTTTTGCGGTCCGTGTGGCGCTAATGCCCCTTGTTTTATGGAAAGTTTCGGGTTTGGAACCAGTTTGTTGAGATTTACTTCATAAAGTTTGCCAAGCCCTTTGCAATTTGGGCACATCCCTTTTGGCGAGTTGAAGGAAAAATTGTTAGGCTCTGGGTTTGGATATGAAATTCCTGAAGATGGACACATTAAGGAACGGCTGAAATAGCGTGCCTCGCTAGTATCGTTGTCTAAAACCATCAAAACATCATCACCGTGGTACATTGCAGTGTTTATGGTTTCGGAAAGGCGTTTATCGTTATCACTTCCTTCTGAAACCTTTAATCGGTCTATAACTATTTCAATATCGTGGGTTTTGTAACGGTCCACTTTCATTCCTTTTACAATATCGCGCACTTCACCATCCACGCGTACTTTCAGAAAACCTTGTTTTGCAATCTGTTCAAAAAGCTCACGATAATGCCCTTTTCGTGAGCGAACTACAGGAGCAAGAATGCTCACTTTTTTATCTGCAAAATCTTCCAGAATAAGCTGTTTTATTTGCTCATCGCTATAACTGACCATTTTTTCGCCAGTATTGTAACTATACGCGTCACTTGCCCGGGCGTAGAAAAGGCGAAGAAAATCATAAATTTCAGTAATGGTGCCAACCGTGGAACGCGGACTCTTACTTGTAGTTTTTTGCTCAATAGCGATAACAGGGGAAAGTCCTTCAATTTTATCTACATCGGGGCGTTCCAAACTACCGAGAAATTGACGTGCATAAGCTGAAAAAGTTTCAATATAGCGGCGTTGTCCTTCTGCATAAATAGTATCAAACGCCAAAGAGGATTTCCCACTGCCTGAAAGACCTGTGATTACAACTAATTTTTCTCGTGGAATACGAACATCAATGTTCTTTAAGTTGTGGACGCGCGCACCCAAAACTTCAATATAATCCTCATTTTTTGACATAGTTTGCAAAGGTACTCAATAGAAAGGAAAATAAAGAATGCATGACATCTTGTAGGTGTTAATTTTTAATGAAGAATTAACAGTTAAAAATTTAGCGATTTTCTTCTTTGGAAAGAAATACATGTAAGGTAATGGCGACAAAGAAAATAGTACTTATTACTATGGAATAGCTTACAATGATAGCTAGGACTGAAAAATTGAGCATTAAATAGGTAAGAGGAAGCAATACGCCAAAGAGTATTAAAAGTAAAAAAACAATGTATGAATAATAAATTAACTGTGGGGTTTTTCTATTAATGTGGCTTTGGAATTGCGAGAGCTTTGGGATTATCTCTTTCGTTAAATATTCCAGTAGCTTTGCAAAAAATACTTCGTTAAATGAGGAATCTTCAAAAACTGTATTGTCTATGGTATTGGCAAGTGTTAGAATCTTTTCTCTGTGACGTTCAAAAACCGCATCTAAGTTTAGCGATTCTTTATAATTTCCATATTTATAACCAAAAATAAACCACAAGCCAGATCCACTTTTGTGCTCAACCCATTTTTCTATAATACTGCTATCATAAAAAACGGGATAACTTATGGTTTCGGAAATATGTTTTTCGTTTGGGCTTGTCATTAACAAGGACTTCAATTCCAAATATAAGTTTTCAGTTTCGCCAAAATGATGGGTTTCTTGGAGAAAATCGATGGCTAGTTTTGACTTAGCTTTGTAAAACTCTTTTACATCAAAATAGGTGAGATTAGCGTATTCTTTTTCCATATACTCCTTTAGTCCAGGAAGCCAAATATCTGAGTTGAACAAGATTTCCGCAATCGTTCGGAAATTATGCATTTGTTGTGTTGTTTTGCTTATTTTCTCGAGTATTTTGGCCTTATAAGATTTTTGGGTCATTGTAGAAGAAGCCAAGAAAACCATTAAAATCGCCGATAAAAACACACTTATACCAATATAAACAGAGGTAAGTTTATTTAGGGTTTCTTCAAAATTTTGAGTGCTTTGGTATTTGTCATAGAGAAAATAAATAAGACCTGCACAGATTGCCCCACTTATCACAAACGCGATAATGGAATACAAATCCATAAACAGAGATTTATTTCTCATAAGCTAAACAAAGCCAAAAAGGCGGAAAAATAATAAAGTGGGGATTTTTGAAAAAAATAGGTTTATTACATAGAAATGACTAACTTATTTCTGTAACAAGAGATAAAGAAAAGATTGTATATGTTCCCACAAAAGAAGAAATGAATACTTTTTTCAAAAGGTCTCGATCTAAATTTTCTAAAATCTCTTTGTTAATTCCCTCAAATCTAACCTTTTTTATTTGTCAAATAAACACCTTTCGACATAATGCAAAACATTTCGATTAAGCGTGCATAAATGACTGATTTAATAGCCAACAGCTGTATCATCACCACGACTATCGGCACCTCCTTCAAGTTTTCCGTTGGGAAGTTTTAAAATGGCATCCACTTTTCCAATGATTGGATCGGCTTCTTTATTTTCAGGATAGCCTTTTTGCTTTAGCTCTTCAATTAAATTATTAGGAAACCGATTAAATTCATACCGAATGGCATCTGGTAACCATTGATGATGGAAGCGGGAAGCATCTACTGCTTCTTGCATGTTCATTTTAAATTCGTAAACATTTAAAATAGTTTGTGCTACTGAAGTGATAATTGTTGAACCACCAGGAGTTCCCACTACCATCCAAAGTTTTCCGTCTTTTTCAACAATGGTAGGTGTCATGGAGCTTAACATACGTTTTTGGGGCGCAATGGCGTTTGCTTCTCCACCAACCAAACCATAAACATTTGGCTCACCTGGTTTGGCGCTGAAATCGTCCATTTCATTATTTAAAAAGAAACCGAGTTCGTTTATATACAACAATGAACCGAATGTTGAATTGAGCGTAGTGGTAACTGCAACCGCATTTCCAAAGGAATCTACAATAGAAAAATGAGTCGTTTCCGGGCTTTCATAACCCATAATTATACCTGGTTTTATTTCAGAGGAAGGCGTTGCCGCTTCAAAGGAGAAATTTTTCATTCTTTGGGAAAGATAGGATTCTGACATCAATGAATCTGATGGAATATTCACAAAATCAGGATCCCCTAAATAATAACTTCTGTCCGCATAAGCACGGCGTTCCGCCTCAGCCAAAACTTGAATGTATTTTT
>JAGQYZ010000043.1 GCA_020435865.1 Aequorivita sp.
TGTACCACTTCCAACAATTTTGAAATCCACGATTTTTTTCCTTCGGTATTTTCCATAAAAGTTTTTCTAAATATTTTATTTAACTAAATCTACACCAATGGTTCTATAGAAAACACATCCAATTTTGATTTTCTGAAGTTGCGGGTTCTTTTCAATACTGCAATACCATTTCGTGAGCCTGCTTGATTGGTATTTCCTTCAATGGTTTCAACTACGTCATTGCCTACAGAAATTATTATTCCCGTGTGCGTCCAATCGTATTTTGATTTTTGTAACAAGAAAAAATCACCTGGTTTCATAACTGAAGGATTGTTGCGAACATTTTGATAGCGAGCCAGCAAGCCTTTGTTAAGCCCAATGGTTCCAACGGTATCGCAACTATAGGTTAAAGGCATCAAACTGCGAAAATCTTTTCCGAGCGCACTTGCGGCTTGATCCAAAATAGTTTGTGCAAACCCCATGCACCAATACCATGGCGAACCATCGTGCCCATCCATATAGGCACGTACCCAAGGCCCACTGTTTGACCCTCCTTTTATTTCCAACTCGAAAGGAGCATTTTTTAAATGGTTTTCAGCAGCTTCTATTATGGCGTTTCTCAGTGATGTTGACTTTAAGGGTGTTTCAAAAGCATTTTTCATTCCTTCACAGAGTTTATCAAAAAGTATTTGGTTTACAATCCCTGATGCAGTAACATTTAGTGCATTTTGAAAATTTTTGACCGCTTTTTCGGTGGCTGGACCAAAATCGCCATCAATGGCGGTAACGGTTCCATTTTCGGGATGCAGGATAGCATATAATGAAAGCCATGACTGAATTTTCATTACATCTTTCTTGTTGTTTTCACCGTGTCTTTTTTGTGTATTGGCAATGGTTAGCTCTTTTAAATATTTATTTTTTTTCATGACTTAGTTTGGAATTTTTGAACAAGAACAATTTGCTGATTAATTTTTTAAAGAAACATAAAGATAAATATATTTAGCAATAATATACTGTGCAACAGGATTTTACCTGAATTTAGAAAAGGTTTTTCCCTTTTTTTGAGTAGGAAAAACCCTTACGATTAAACAGGGAAAACCCTTTTTTAAAAAGGGATTTTTCCTGTTTATTGCTCTCAAAAAATGCTTATTTGATTGTTTTTGTTACATTCGTCAGTAATAACAAATTAAATAATTTCAACTATGCCAAAACCATCAAATTGTATTACCGTAGCTGAAGCAAAGCAATTACAGGATAACTGGGTAGTAACTCGCGCCATTGAAATTGAAGCTGCCATGGGTTCTGTGGACACGCGTGAATTTTTATTCAGTGTAGCTGAGCTTGAACAGTTTTTGAATTATGTGAAAGCTGGCTCAGGAAGTATGAATCCAGGAATTCGTATTTATTTTGCGGCTTATGACAGTGCTACTTCAGATAAAGCGACTGTCTTTTTGGCGCCAACCAACGGAATAACTGCTGGATCACCAAATAATTATAATTTGGAGCCTTTGAATAAAGGAGTGAGTGGATGGCCACCAAAAAATTATTAAAAATTGGAATTAAGCGATTTTTTGCCTTACGTACTTCCAATATTTTTTTTGGAAATATTGGCGGCTTCTGCAGGTACTTATTATCTGCGAAGAAATGTATCACAATTTAAAAACACAAAATACCTTGTTCTTTTTTTATGGCTTACAGTATTTGTTGAGGCAGTAGGCTTTTATGCCCCTTTTGCATATTTTTCTGATTACACAATGTTTCCTTTTGTACAGGGAACACCTTTCGAAAACAATTATTGGTGGTATAATATATATATTACATTAAGTTTTTCTTTTTATGTTTTGTATTTTATATCATTTTTAAAGAATAGTTATTGGAAATCAGTTTTTAAAGCCCTAGTTGGTGCTTTTCTGCTGTCTTCTATTTCGATATTTATTTTTAGCGACACTTTTTTTAAAGGATTCCCACCGTTTGTGACCATTTCTGGCACACTGCTTTTATTTTTTAGTGTAATACTTTTTTATTTTGAATTACTCAGAAGTGATTTATTACTCCAATTAAAGGGACTTCTTCCATTTTATATATCTGTTGGTGTGCTTATGTTCAATCTATGTTTAACCCCCATTGAAATATTTATTCAATACGTTAACCTTAAGGGGGGGAATGAATTATTTGTTACATTGCGTTCAAATGTGATGTTATATGGAAACATATTTATGTATTCTACATATACCCTAGGTTTTTTAATATGCTCAAGAAAGAAGAAATCCTCTTATTAGTTTATTTTATAGCTATAATATTTCTTTTGGTATTATTTGTTGTTGTTTTTTTTATGGCTTTTCAGCGAAGAAAAAACAAATTCCTTAAAGAACGTTATGAAGCCGAGAAACGCTACCAAAAAGAACTTGCCGATTCACAAATAGAAATTCAGGAACAAACCCTAAAAAATATTGCTTGGGAATTGCATGACAATGTGGGCCAGTTGCTTTCTGTTGCTAATATCCAGTTGAATGTATTGATAAATTCAGTTCCAGAAACGTATCACAATCAAATTAAGGAAACTAAAAGTGTAGTTCAGGAAACCGTACAGGAAATACGATCACTTTCAAAAGTGCTCAACAATGATGTCGTTCTGAAAAATGGACTATTGAAATCACTGGAAGTGGAACTGGACCGATTTAATCGTTTGGAATATTTGAAGGCTTCCTTAAAAATCTCTGGAGACATAGTACCATTGAACAATGCTAGTGAAATAATTATCTTCCGTATTCTTCAGGAATTTTTTTCAAACGTTACCAAGCACGCTAAGGCTTCAAGATTATTTGTACATATAGATTATAAAGAAAAAACACTGGAAATAGCTGCCGAAGATGACGGAATTGGTTTCGATACTTCACAAAAAACGGACAGTTCTGGTATGGAAACAATGAATAGTCGCGCTCAATTATTAAACGCTGAAATTTCCATTATGTCAGAAATAGGAAAGGGTACAAGGTTATTTATTAAATATCCATATAAAAAATTTAATGACTAAAAGAAAAAAACATATCATAGCTATAGTTGATGATCACTCTCTTTTTGCTAGTTCGTTGGAAAAGCTTATTAATTCATTTTCCAATTTCAGTGTGCTTTTCCATGCAAAGAATGGTTTGGAATTACAGGAACGCATTGAAAATGGATTCCTGCCCGAGATAATTTTGCTCGATATTAATATGCCTATTATGGACGGTTTTGAAACAGCTGAATGGTTAATGCTAAACCATCCTAAAATAAAAACCTTAGCACTTTCAATGGAAGATGATGAATTGACCATACTGAGAATGTTGCGCAAAGGAGTAAAAGGATATCTGCTTAAAGACATTCACCCAGAAATCTTGAACCATGCCTTGCAAGAATTGATGGATAAAGGATATTACCACTCTGAAAAAGTTTCTGAAACTCTTTTAAATTCTTTAAATCCAGATGAAGATGTGATATTGTTGGACCTTAAGGAAAATGAACTCACTTTTATCAAACTGGCTTGTTCTGAAATGACCTACAAAGAAATTGCAGATATAATGGATCTAAGTCCAAAAACCATTGATGGCTATAGACAGGATCTTTTCAGAAAACTTAAAATAAAAAATAGGGTAGGACTAGTGATTTTTGCTTTGAAGAAAAATTTGATAAAGCTTTAAATGCAAGCATTCCAAACTGGATCTTCGGGTGCTGGGGCTTCAATAGTAATCTCTTCTTTTTGGACCGGATGGAGTAACGTTATTTTTTTTGCGTGAAGATGAATGCTACCGTCTGGATTGCTTCGGTCAAAACCGTATTTCAAATCTCCTTTTATAGGGCAACCAATGGCAGAAAGTTGTGAACGAATTTGATGGTGTCTTCCAGTTTCAAGAACCACTTCCAATAAATAATAATTGTCAAGTTTTTTTAGAGTGTTATAGTGCAGCACCGCTTTTTTACTGTCTGGCGCTTCTTTGGTGTGGGCGTAGGATTTATTTTGCTTAGGGTTTCTTTTTAAGTAGTGTATCAGTGTGTCTTCCGTTTTGGGAGGAATGTTTTTTACGATTGCCCAATATATTTTTTCAGTTTCTCTATCAGAAAACATTTTGTTCAAACGAGCTAGTGCTTTAGAAGTTCTTGAAAAAACCACAATTCCACTCGTGGGACGATCCAATCTGTGAACTACGCCAAGAAAAACAGCTCCCGGTTTGTCATATTTTTCAGCAATATATTCTTTTACAACTTCTGAAAGCGGAGTATCGCCTGTTTTGTCGCCTTGCACAATATCGCCTGGGCGCTTATTGACTACAATTAAATGATTGTCTTCAAACAAAACTTGAAGATTGTCTTTAGTGCTATATGGATTGGATTTCTGGATTTTTAGAATTTTAGATTATTGAATAGTTGTAATACTCGATTGTTGCATTTATATATTTAACTAATAATTCAAAAATCTACGAATCTAATATTGTTCACTATCGTTAGGGAAATCACCATTTTTTACGTCGGTACTGTACTGACTGAAGGCGTTTTTCATTTCAGTATATAAATCGAGATACCTTCTTAAAAAACGTGGATTAAATTCGTGGGTCATCCCAATCATATCGTGTGTTACCAAAACTTGGCCATCAACTCCATTTCCAGCACCAATACCGATTACTGGAATGCTTATTTTTCCAGCAACTTCTTTGGCTAATTTAGCTGGAACTTTTTCCAAAACAACTGCAAAACAGCCCGTTTTTTCAAGTAAAATGGCATCTTCTAGCAATTTTTCAGCTTCTTCTTCTTCTTTGGCACGTACGGTGTATGTTCCAAATTTATAAATAGATTGTGGTGTAAGCCCTAAGTGGCCCATCACGGGAATACCAGCATTCAAAATTCGTTTTATGGATTCTTTTATTTCCTTTCCGCCTTCAAGCTTTACCGCATGTCCACCGCTTTCTTTCATAATTCTAATGGCAGAACGCAGCGCTTCTTTTGGGTCACTTTGATAGCTTCCGAAGGGCAGATCCACAACGACTAAGCTGCGTTCAATAGCACGAACTACTGAAGCTGCATGATAAATCATTTGATCTAAAGTAATGGGAAGTGTGGTTTCGTGTCCAGCCATTACATTACTAGCGGAGTCGCCCACCAAAATAACATCAATTCCTGCGCTATCCACGATCTTGGCCATAGTGAAATCATAGGCGGTGAGCATAGATATTTTCTCGCCTTTTTTTTTCATATCTACCAGAGTTTTGGTAGTAATACGCTTGTATTCTTTTTTGGCTGTTGACATATTTCTAAAATATATATATATTAGAGTGTAAAAATACTATTTTTGAGTAGTAACCACTTAAATTTTTTATTATGAAATTCATACTGTTATTTTTTTCAGTATTTATTGGCACTGTTTGTTTTTCTCAAGAATCACTTTCCACAGCAAATGGAAAAATAATTATTGATATTTTTATGAATGGTTATAAAGCTGGGGATACATTAAAGATGAAATCTGTAATGCACCCAAATATGACCATGAATCGCGTGTATGTTGACACCGAACAGAAAAATGTCTTAATCTATATTAGAGCTTCTGATCTCTTGAACTATGCAGCTACTAAAGGTAAAGAAGTTGTCTGGGACGAGAAATTGACGGATTATATCGTAAGCAGCGATGGAAACCTAGCTCATGTATGGGCTCCGTATGAATATTATAAGGATGGAAAATTTAGCCACTGTGGCGCAAACTCTTTTACATTAATATATACTGATGAAAGCTGGAAAATTCTGAATATTATAGATTCCGTACGTATAGGAAGTTGTCATAAAGAATAATTTTCTCTTTGTGCTTAACAATCACTAATATTTACTTGTACAGCCAAACCACCTTCACTAGTTTCTTTGTATTTTGAAGTCATATCCTTGGCGGTTTCCCACATGGTGGCAATTACTTTATCGAGCGGCACTTTGGCTTTTGAAGGGTCACTATCCAAAGCCATTTCACAAGCATTTATAGCCTTTATGGCTCCCATTGCATTGCGCTCAATACAAGGAATTTGAACCAAGCCGGCAATTGGGTCGCAGGTCATTCCTAAATGATGTTCCATTGCAATTTCACTGGCCATCAAGCATTGTTCCGGTGTTCCGCCCATCAATTCGCAAAGTGCTCCAGCCGCCATTGACGAAGAAACTCCAATCTCTGCTTGGCAACCGCCCATGGCGGCGGAAATGGTAGAACCTTTTTTGAAAATGCTTCCAATTTCTCCTGCTACCAAAAGGAATTTTTTTACATCATCAAAGTTTGCATCGTGGTTTTCAATCACCATATAATATAGCATCACGGCTGGAATAACACCTGCGCTTCCATTGGTTGGAGCTGTAACAACACGGCCTAACGAAGCATTCACTTCATTTACGGCGAGTGCAAAACACGAAACCCATTTCAGAATTTGACGAAACTTTACTTCTGTTTTTCTTATTGCACCAATCCATTCCGTGGCATTCGTGTATTTGTAATCACCAATTAGATTTTTGTTCATCTCAAATGCTCTCCGTGTAACATTGAGTCCACCAGGCAAAGTGCCTTCGGTGTGCGCGCCTACGTACATTGAATCTAGCATTACATCCCAGATTTTTTTTAAACCGGCATTTATTTCGGTTTCGCTTCTGAGTGATTTTTCGTTTTCGAGAACTACTTCAGAAATGGTTTTGCCTTCGGCTCTACAGTATGCCAGAAGTTCCACTCCTTTTTCAATAGGGAAGGGGAATTGTGCAAATTTTGCCAATTTTATTTTTTTGCGCTTTCTTGCTTTTTTTACGGTAAAACCCCCACCGATAGAATAGAAAGAAGAGGATTTTTTGGAACCATCTCTCAGAGTAGCTTTGAACGTCATTCCGTTGGGGTGAAATTCTAAAAACTTTCGGTTGAAGATGATGTTTTGCTTTGGAATAAAAGGCACTTCAAGCTCGTTATTAAGTTTCAATTTATTTTCAGAATTGATAAAATCAATCTCCCTTTCAATGTTTTCAATAGGAAAAGTTACGGGATCAAAACCTGAAAGTCCCAACATCACTGCAATATCTGTAGCATGGCCTTTTCCAGTTAAAGACAACGAGCCGTAAAGATCCACCGAAACCTCTACTACATCTTCGAATTGACTTTTCTCTTTCAATTCTCCAATCCATCGCAAGGCCGCACGCCAAGGCCCCAAAGTGTGCGAGCTGGACGGGCCAACTCCTATTTTTAGCATATCGAAAACGCTGATACTTTCCATAAATTTTATCTTGAGCCAAACCTAAGAAATTTTAGTAGATTCTGCTAAATGGAACGTATTAATTGTTCATAATTTATATTGGAAATAATCCATAAAATAGGAAAAATTCCATATTTTTGAATTATGGAAACCTTCACTTCAGGGAAACTTACAAAAGTAAAAAGTAGGCACGAGCCGGGTGTTTCAAAACAAACTGGTTTTTCAAGCCCCGCCACGCATTATCTGGAACCTACGATTGATTTGAACCAAGAATTGGTAATAAACCGTGATGCTACTTTTTTTGTTCGGGTTGATGGAGATGCTTTTAAGGAGCATAACATTTTCGACAATGATGTATTGATTATTGACCGCTCGCTCCCCCAAGATTTTAATGCGGTGGCGCTAGTTGTGAAAGACGGAGAATTTAAAATACAGCGTATTCCTTTTGGTTTTTCTGAAGAAACGGAAGAGTTTACCGTTTGGGGAATAATAACTTATATAATCCATTACGCCCGATGATTGCCTTGGTAGACTGCAATAGCTTTTACGCCTGCTGCGAGCAGGTTTTTAGGCCTGATTTGTTGGGGAAACCCGTGGTTGTTTTAAGTAATAATGATGGTTGTGTAATTGCCGCAAATAAAGAAGCAAAGGCCATTACGGACATCCCTATGTTTGAACCAGTTTTTAAAATTAAAGACCGATTGATAGCCCATAAAGTGAACTTTTTTTCTTCAAACTATACTTTGTATGGAGAAATGTCACAGCGGGTGATGAATATTTTGGGGACATTTTCTCCCAACGTTGAAGTCTATAGCATAGATGAAGCCTTTGCAGATCTTTCGGGAATGAATACTGTTTCGTTAAATGAATATGGACATTTAATAAAAGAGACTATTAAAAAAAGTACAGGATTGCCAGTGGGCGTGGGAATCGCACCCACAAAAGTATTGGCAAAGCTGGCAAATCGAATATCAAAAAAAAAGATAGAGAATAACCACGTTTTTGTAATCGATTCCGAAGAAAAAAGAATTGAAGCATTGAAATGGTGCAAAATAGGTGATGTTTGGGGCATAGGTAGAAAGCATGCGGAGCGGTTGAAAAACATAGGTGTTTACAATGCTTTTCAATTTACAGAATTACCGCTTCAATGGGCTCGGAAAGAAATGACGGTTGTAGGCGAGCGCACGTGGCGTGAGCTAAGAGGCGAACCATGCAATCAATTTGTAATGCAACCGCCTCCTAAAAAAGGTATTGGAACCGCTAAATCCTTCGGTAGAAAACTACCAGATTTAGAACGCATAGAAGAAGCCTGCGCCTATTACATAAGCGAGGTGAGTGAGGTGCTTCGTGCCCAAAAATCCTGCGCTACGTATATACATGTTTTTATAGTAACCAATTATCACAGCAATGTGGACAAGCAATATTCCGATAGCCGTACGGTTACGCTCGATATTCCCACAAATGATACCTTCAAACTTATTTCCGCCGCGCGAAAAGCATTGGTGGAAATTTATAAACCTGGCTATCGTTACAAAAAAGTGGGGGTAAACCTTACTGGCATTATTCCACAGGAGTATGTGCAGGGCAATCTTTTTCACCAACCTTCAAAACTGAACAATTCAAAGCTTATAGAAACCTTTGATGCCATCAACCGAAAATTTGGAAAAGCAACCATTTCCTCAGGATTGGTAGGCACACGAATTAGCGAATGGGAACTTATTAAAAAAGAGCGAAGTCCGCGCTATACTACACAGTGGGGGGAACTTCTTCAAGTAAATTCCAAGTAGCATACAGCAAATATCAAATTCCAAAGAGCCACATAGCCCTTTTGGAATTTGCATTATGACATCATGTCATAATCGTCCTGCTGGCACAATCATTGTCTTATACAGTGCGTAATTAAATTTTTTTAGAAATAAATAATAACTATAGATATGAGTAAAATAATTGGAATCGACTTAGGTACAACCAACTCCTGCGTTGCCGTGATGGAGGGGAAAGAGCCTCGCGTCATTGAGAACTCCGAAGGCACAAGAACAACCCCATCCATGGTGGCCTTCGCTAAAGATGGGGAGCGTCTGGTCGGACAACCTGCCAAAAGGCAAGCCGTCACCAACCCGGAAAACACGC
>JAGQYZ010000044.1 GCA_020435865.1 Aequorivita sp.
GCTGGATATTCACTTCATAACTTCCGTGGGGCAAAATGAGTAAATCTTCATTTTCATCATTGTATTCCCCACCAAATTTTACCACAAACTTATAAGATCCCGAAATCTCTTGATCAAAGGGCTCATTTGTCATATCGCAAGCAACGTTTACGGTTCCATTAAATGTTAATGTGAACTCTAGCAACGTGCTCATTTTTTCCAGCAGTACGTCGAGATTAATGGCAGCGTCATTAAATTCGTCATACTCAAAATGCTCAAAGAACGCTTTTTTTAATTCAAAGTTAAACTGGTGTTTTCCTAATTTCAGCCCTACGAAAGGGATGGTAAACTCTTTCAAATCCTTCATTTTCACACCTATTTAAGACCTTAACCTTACGGATAAGGCGGGTGCAAAGATAAAAAATTATTTGAATAGCAATTAGTTTTTTTATTTCTTTTTTGAGAAGGCTCTTTTACGGTTTGTTTGAAGTGGATTTTCGGATATTCCCTTGTATTCTTCACGAGTTTCAAAAATGGAAACAGCACTGAAAACTGCTTCACGGAAAGATTCAAAATTTGCGGTGTTTTTACCGGCCAAATCGAAAGCTGTACCATGATCTGGTGAGGTGCGGACGCGATTAAGACCAGCTGTAAAATTTACCCCCTTTCCAAAAGCGAGTGTTTTAAAAGGTATTAGCCCTTGGTCGTGATAAGATGCAATTATGGCGTCAAAATTTTTGTAATTGCCAGATCCAAAAAAGCTATCTGCTGCATAGGGTCCGAAAACTATTTTTCCGTTATTGCGAATATTGTCCAAAGCGGGGCGTAAAACAGTATCATCTTCATCTCCAATCACACCATTATCACCTGTGTGGGGGTTAATACCCAAAACGGCAATTTTTGGTTTTTCAATTCCGAAGTCTTCAATTAAGGTATGATAAATGGTATTGATTTTTTTATCGATGAGTTCCCTTGTAATGTTTTTCACCACGTCTTTTACGGCTACGTGGTCAGTTAAAAGTCCAACACGTAAATTTTCAGAAATTAAAAGCATTAAGCTTTCACCCTCAAGTTCCTGTGCCAAATAATCGGTATGCCCGGGAAATTTAAAGCTTTCAGATTGAATATTTGATTTGTTAATTGGTGCCGTAACAAGAGCATCAATCCTTTTATTTTTTAATGCCGATACCACAGCTTTCAAGGATTTTATGGCATACTCGCCTCCTGTTGGGTTTTCTTCACCAAACGAAACATCAACATGTTCTTTCCACACATTCAGCACGTTTATTTTCTTCGGAACAATGTCTTCTATTTTATCAATTCCGTGGAAATTGATGTCCACTTCAAAGTGTTTTTTGAGAAAAGACATCAATTTTACCGATGCAAAAATAACAGGCGTACAAAACTCTAGCATACGCGAATCTTCAAACGTTTTCAGTATAATTTCGCCTCCAATCCCATTAATATCGCCGATGGAAATACCGACCACTATTTTATCCTCTCTGCTCATTATGTTTAGCTTTTTTAATTGTTACTTTTGCAGTACAAATGTAACCAAATACTACAATGTTTACAGGAATTATTGAAACCGTTGGCGAAATAAACCAACTTGCCCAAGAAGGAGAAAATCTTCATATTGAAATTAAGAGTCCGTTGGCCCAAGAATTAAAAATTGACCAAAGTGTCTCCCACAATGGGGTTTGTTTAACAGTAGTTGAAGTAAAGGAAGCATCCTATGTGGTTACCGCTATTCAAGAAACTTTAGACAAAACAAATCTAAAAACACTCACAAAAGGTTCTTTGGTGAATTTGGAAAGAGCCATGAAACTGGGCGACAGGCTGGACGGCCATATAGTCCAGGGGCATGTGGACGGGACTGCCAACTGTAAAAAAGTGGAAGATGCAAACGGCAGTTGGATTTTTACTTTTGAATATAATAATGCAGAATTCAGTACAGTAGAAAAAGGCTCCATTACTGTAAATGGCGTTAGTCTAACGGTAGTTGATTCAAAAAAAGAGGAATTTAGTGTTGCTATTATTCCCTATACTTTTGAGAATACAAATTTTAAAA
>JAGQYZ010000003.1:0-2851 GCA_020435865.1 Aequorivita sp.
ACATTTGATGCAATCGTTAGTTTTCCAAGCGCCTGAGCCTCCAAAACCGCATTGCAAAAACCTTCATTCAAACTTGGCTGTACGTATATATGGGCAGTATTTAAGTGTTCCAAAGTTTCTTTATGAGATAATTTTCCGCAGAAAACGACTTCTTCCTTAAGGCCTAGCTCATACACCATAAATTTATAGCGTTCCGTGTAATTTTGATCCCCTTCGCCGATAATGTAATAAGTTAATTTTATGCCTTTCCCTTTTAATTTTTCCATTGCTGCAATAGCCACGTCCAGTCCCTTTATCCAAGTTAAACGGGCAATTGTAACTATTTTTATTATTTCTGAAGATGTAGTGACTGTTTTAGGCATAGGCAAGGCATCCAATTGCACAGCTGGGGTTATGATAGCAAAGGGAGTTTCTACTGAAAGCCCCATGGATATTGCTTTGTTCAAAAGATAGTGAGAGATACTATGCACCTTATCTACGTGCTTCCAAAGCATTTTATAACAATTTGGGTGCTTTAGCGGATACACATTTATATCAAAGCCCCGAAAGCTCACCGCCATTTTTGCACTTATTGCCTTTGCTACAGTCTCGCTGCCCAAGGCCATTGTTGCAAATCCAAAGTGCAGCCAATCTAGTTTGGCTTTTAATAAATGGGCATTAAGATATATTTTTTTTAAAATATGAAATGGTCCAGTGCCTTCCATTCGCTCCAGTTTTATATAGCGAAGCACGACAGGAAGGTGTGGTAGCAATAGCAAGAATTCCTTTAAAAAATACCAGGATTGTAAAAGCGGGTTTCGACTTACGATTGGGCTTTGTGTTACGGGACAAAGACTAAAGTCGTTTTTTTTACTTTGGCAATACATACGGACGTCGATGCCATTATTCTTTAACCCTTTAATTTTAGAATTAAAAAAGGTCTCTGAATAGCCCGGAGTTTGGGAAAGGACGATGCCGATTTTCATTCTATTTTTTTAGAATATTCATTTTTAATTGTCATATACACTTCAGGTATAAAAATAGATGAAATCTTTTATAAAGAAGACAATGACGCATCTACAGATGGAACCCTAAATATTAAGCAAATGGACGCTACATTACAAAATATTAAAAAAATCTTTTTAAATTAACTAAGGTTTGTTTTCTGCCTAATCTAATTTTATTCACTAACCAATACTCTTTTATTGCCTTAAACCTCCCAAAAATATTATCAAAACTATATAAAGTATAGTTTTGATTAGTTTCTTTTGTCCATTTGAATTTATAATTTTCTGTTCCTCTTAAGAAATCGAAGTATTTATAACCTTTGCAAATTGAATAATCTATAACTTTTGCCATCATTGCAGTACCTAAACTATATTTGGAATAATTTGGGTCTATTCCAGAGGCAAAATATACGTATTGGTTTGAGGAGACAAATCCATATAGTGTACCAATTACTTTCTCATCTTTTAACGCCTGAATGATTAGAATAAATTCTTTGTTTTTATAATCAAGAATTTCGTTGTGGAATCTTTGGGAGTCTAATTTTAAGAACTTAGATTCCATTTCAACATTGTCCATCCTCATCCCGTGTAATCGATTCAATTCTATAAAAGCATTTTTCAAAGACTTTTTTTGGGTATTTGACAAAAACCTAAACTTTACTCCATTTCTCTCACAAAAATTCGTTTTACGGTTTATCGTCCTTTTAGAGGAGATACTTATGGTTTCCAAATAGGCTTGATAAGATTGAGGCAAGCTGATAAATGGACATCTAAACCCTTTAAAAAAGGTTGAAGTCCTAGTGTTTTGTATAATAGTTTGTTGACAATTATGACTTATATTTTTATAAATAATCAAGTCTACAACTTTAAACAAGGCTACAAAAAAGGTTTTTAAATCACTTTCAATCAAACCATTAGCCACTAAGAAATTAAGATTGTCCCAGCCGAGATAAGTTAAGTTAGAAAATATCTTTTTTTGTCCATCAAACTTTCCTGGTAGTGCAACTAATGTCGTGCCATCTTCCCTATAAAGCAATATGTCTATACTTTCATTACTGGTTTTGCTGTAAGCACTTAGAAATGGATATTGATAAAATACTACTGGATCAATGCAGGATTGATGAAAATCTGTCCAATCTTGTTCACTTATTTTTGTAAAAGGTATGATTAGTAATTCTTCCATTCTAAAAACGAACCTGAATAAAATTAAGTAATTTGATTTCTAATTAACTGTACAATTTTAGCGTTATTTGCGAATTGGATTTTTCGTTTCTTTTGGGTACCAAATTGGCGATAAACTCCATCATTCATAATGGCCTCGCCAAATTCTTCAGATGATAAAAATATACACCCCATTTTTGTCAAACCATCCATTAACTTGTCCAGCTCCTCTCTTCCTTCTTCCGCAAATTTCCCAACATAATTTATTCTATGTGAATCAATAATGATAGGTATATTATTATTAATAAGCTTTTTACATTTTTTAATTGCAGCCATGTATTTCCAATCTATATTCCCTCTCGCGGGCTCAAATTTTATATTCCTGCTAAGCGATACCAAACCATTGTAATACCTAGAGCCAGTGGGTAGATGCCTTGATATTTTCTTATTGTTTTTTTTATACATCTGCATATTTGTGCCCTGAACAACTTTAAATCCCATTTCAACAAACGCCTTGGCTGTTGTTGGCGTAAACACATACTGTGGAGCAATGGTACTTTTAGGAAAATAACCAAACGCATTTTTAAAATCTGAAATACCAATATTTAACCATTCAAGCAACTGCATATAAGGCATCTCAGATCCATCCTCCCATTTTTGATATTCACTATGGAGTGCCCAACCACCATGTTTATAATTGTTTA
>JAGQYZ010000003.1:2921-8074 GCA_020435865.1 Aequorivita sp.
TTCATAATTAAAATGTAGCCGACCGTGATACTGGGGTATAAATATTCTTTTTGTTATTCCTTCATTCCATTTTTTAATAAGGTCTGGGTATTGTGTAATTGGTTTTAAGATTATTGACTGGTAATCAACTTCTTTTGTAGCGATAAAATCTGGATTAGACACTATAAAGTTTGCCTCCGTCAAGGGATGATATCCATTTGCATCTTTGTGCTTACAAAGCACTTGATAGAGTAACTCTAATTCTTCAACTGATTCCAATTGGTCATAAGCCCAAATTTTAGGTTCTCCGTAATCTGCAATAAAATCCTTATTTACCGGCGACCTTACCATTCCCCAGTCATCACTTTGGAATATGACAATGGGTTGTTTGCACTTTAATGCAGTAAGTAATCGCAACCTGGATTTAATTCTGCTCTTAATGCTCATACCGGCTTTTAATAATATTGTAGAATTCATATTCCGGCTGTAGATAAAGTAAAGCTTTGTTTTTTTCTGACTCTGAAATATGTATAGAAATTTTATTTGAACTACTTCGTTCTCTTTTCACTGTTAATTCTAAATTTAATAGTTGGGACAAATCTTCAATTGAAGTATCGAACTTATGCTGAAAAAAGACAGCTGAAACCTTCTCGATGTTTTTTATAGCCGTCTCAATCTCATAATTTTCAGAAAACATATACAACTGATTCATCAGATGTTTTTTAGGTAAATTATCAAGAAAATCAGAAAAGCTATTTCCAACCCAATGGGAATATTTATTCAATGAAGTAAAGTGTGGATCTGTTTTTTTTGCCTCGGCCGGCATTTCTTCTACCCATTTATAATATCGATATAATGAAATCAAACGTTCGTAAGGCTCTCTAAAAAAACAAAAAGTAAAAGTGTCTTTGGGAATATCCACATTCCAAAAAGGAATATGGGAATTTGCATAATGAAAATCTCCCTTTTCGATCAACTCTTTGTTGTTACGTACAAAAATTCTTTTTTTTCCTATAGCAATAGGCTCGCGCTTAAGTTTCTTTAACGATAAGCCTCCCAAAGCCCAAAAAGCTGCGTTTACACTGGTGCCAGCACTTTTACGCACATGAAAATGATAAACTCTCTTATAGCCATTAAAATCTAAATTCAAACTGTTAAAAATTCTTATGGCTAGCTTTCGTTTCCTTCTTCTTCTGAGTATCTTTAAGAATGTAAGCAAATTATTTTTTTTTATTTATTGGGTAAAAATCAAGATTAAAGGTCTGTAAAATAGCACTAATACTTTCTACTTCCTCTTGATTCAAGGATATTTTCTGGGGTTTATTACCCTTTAGTCCTCGTGAATGTGACTTACTGGAAGGGTTTTCATAAACCGCGTCAATATCGGGCAAGGTTTGTAAATTAAATTCTTTACAAATATTCATATATATCTGTTTGTCATTCCGCAATGCTTCAAATTTAACCACCTTATAATTAGTATTTCGATTTTTATAAATATCCAATGTAACGATATTCTCCAAACACCATCGGACTGCTAATTTTTCTACGTCAGACAATAAAACAGTATTGGTTAAATTAAAATTATATTTCTCTTTTAATAAAGTCACTAATTTTTTCTGTTTTTCAAAACGACTTAAATCGTATAGCCAAGGAAATCTAACCCGCTGTTGTGATTCTATCACGTCAAAGGGGTTTCGGATAATATGAATGACGGGGATTTTAAAGGTTTTATTCATATAGTTTGCCGCCAGATTACATCGGACAAATTTTATGATGAACCTTTTTGGAATAAGTGGCCAAAGGTGTCGTTTCCACTTTCGGTTACTGAGTTGCGCAATCCAATTATTATCTATTCTGTTTAAAAAAACCCTTTTTAGATAATTATGACCTTTGCCTGCTTCTTGAGCATCACCTATCCATTGGTCGCATAAAAGGTGCCCTTCCTTTGTATTGAATTCGTGCTCAGGCTCAAAAAGCAACCGATATCGATACGGTTTTGCCAAAAGCTCACACAACCAGCTCGTACCACTTCGCGCAGAACCAACAATAATAATATGTTTATTAAATTTGTTCATAATTATTATTTAATTCTCACATACAATTTTTCATAAGCAGCCAATTCATTTTGAATTGAAAAATTTGTTACTATATTCTTCCTTCCTTCCTTAGCGAGTGACGTCAATTCATCAGGGCTTTGAACTAATCTTTTTAGATTCTTTATTAAGCTTTCCGGAGTTTCCAAATCAAATAGATATCCTCCGCCTTTCTCTAAAATGAATTTTGCACCTCCCCCAGAATCAGAGGATAGCACAGGCACACCACAAGATAAGGCTTCCAAAATAGAAACAGGGAGGCCTTCATTAAGTGATGTGAGAACAAATAGATCCATATTACTTAAAACTTCGGGAATATCTCTATTATCAACAAAACCATTGAAAAATATGCGGGAATCTAAGTTATTCTCTGCTATATATCCATCTAGCTCCTTTCTATAATTCTTATCCTCTTTTCCATATAAATGCAAAACTACCTTTCTAGGAAGATGCTTTAAGGCCTCAATGAGAACCAATTGGTTTTTATTGGCTCCAATATTTCCGATGCAAACTATATTAAAGTTTTCGTGGGGCACCGCGGCCATAGGCTTAAAAATATCTGTATCTACTCCATGTGGAATAAAGGATAATCTATTCTTGCAAAATAAAGAACCAAAAAACCGCTCTTTCATTTCGGGATTGTCATAGACAATATGACTTGAAAAAAAGCTTTTTAACCTCCAACTTCTCGACCAGCCGTTATTCTTTTTTGTGTATATGTATGTTACTCCAGCTAATTTCGCTGCTAAAGCTTCCAAATAATTTGATTTATAATCCCAGGAATGTACAATAGCAATTTTATTTTTTTTTAAAAGCCTTCTGAAATTTAAAATGTCTTGAATTTTGTTTCCTGTCCATTCAAAAAGAAGACGTTTTTCTTCTAAAATATCTTTCGGAACGCTCTCGGGAAATTTTTCAACACAGACATAAGGATCAAATATATTTCTGTCAATTTTTCTGAGCAAGGAAAGTAATACGTATTGACTACCAGCTGTTTTAAAGTTTGGTATGGTATAAAGAATTTTAATCTGCTTCATTGCCTCTTTTTTTATGCCATACCGCCAAAGTAAGCAACATACTCACCGAGTGAGAATATTTAACAGCATCCACATTTTTAAAATTGTTATAAAACTGGGCAACTAAGGCTTTTGAAATAAAAGGGTGTAGGTTTTTAGAAAATATCCATTGTTGTAGTTTTTCATCGTTTTCCATGCCTAAAAACTGCAATTCCCAATTTCGTTGAATATAAGGTTTACCCATTTTATTCCTCAATTCCCTTTTTAGCTTATTTCCTATTCGAAATGGCAGATTGTTTGGCGCTTTGTTATTTTGAAAGGTATAGAGGTTGAATGGTCTATGATCTTGCCAGGTTATTTTTGCCATAGCGGGGCTTTGCTGTTTTATATAAGCTATCTGAAGTTTTCTATCCGCTAAATATTCCTCGGGAACCGTACAGATAAATTCACACATCCTATTGTCATAATAAGGCAGGCTTATAGGGTTTGCAGCCTCAAAGACCGAAAGGTTTACCGACGTCCAACGCGGTGCCCAATACATACTTTTAAAGGCGCGCAATTTGGCACTTGGGTTTTCTATATCAATGCTATTAAGCAAGGTTCCAATCCTTTCTCTCAAATACTCTTCAAAATCACCTTCAAGTTCCCACTCCTTCCAAAGGGCTTTAGCCAGCTCCATTCCTCCTTTTTTTACAATTTTTTTTAAAATTATTTCCAATAAATCCCCTTCAGTAATTCCTTCTACTGCACCACGATCAAAAAGTACATCTCCCCAATGTCCCAAAGAAAATATCCCTTCCATTTTTTTAAATTCATACAGTACTGCCATTTGGCGAGGATGTGTGAAATCTGAATAGCAACTATTAATATTGGCAAGCTCTTCGATTTTCGACCATAAATAACCAGGTTCAATAATGTACTCCTTAAACTCAAAGCCACACACCTCCGCCATCTTCCTAGCAATACTACTTTCGGAAAAGCCGTTTTTAAACGAATAGCTATAAGCGGTCACAGGGTTTTTTAATTTTGAAAATGCAACTGCTTGGGTACGACTGTCCAACCCTCCCGAAAGTGGAAGAATTACTTTTGAATCTTTAATTTGTTCTGATATAATTTGCTCAAACAAGGCGGTAAATTCTTCCAAGGCAGTTTCAAAACTAATATTGCGCGGACTGTAATGCCATTGGAACCAGGGATTGCTTTCAACTAAAAAGCCATTATCGTCAAGGATATTTTCTGAAGCAGGGGAAAGTACTTTTTGGTCTTTCCAATAGCTATCTGCATCCAAAAAAAAACCAGTAGCAACAAAAATACAAATAGCTTCCCTGTCCAATACATAGGGCCCATTTACTTTTGCGAATTGCTGGTGGATTGGAATTATTGGGGTTTTGATTGTTTTCAATGTTGGGCTTTGGTTGATTGAGAGGTTAAATATAAGAAATTTAAAAAGTGGTTTGGCCTTTTAGGAATATGCAAAATTTATAAATTAGCCTAAACAGAAAAATTGCTGCTTTCTTAGCATAGCCTTTACTACCACCCTAAGAATTAGCAGGATTTTATATTAATCTATGCAACACATAATTCTATTTGGTGAAGCCTACAAAAAACTGTCTATGCTATAATTTAAAGTTCTTTGGCCCTAAGCAAATAATATCGATTATTGAATCTCAAACTAAGCGTTTCTCTATACATTTTAAAGTTTATGGCATTTAACCCCTTGATGTTTGCAACATTCGATTTATGGGTATAAATCCAAACACGTTTAAATTTTAGATCCCTGCAATGACTCAATATATGGGAATACGCATGACCGTTAAGCTTATTGCCCCTAAAGTCCTTATTCACAAAGACGTGGTATATTACGGCCTCTCCCTCTTTTATTTTCTCCCATTGACCTGTTGGCTTCACATAGTGATTTCCTTTGGTCTGCAACCAATGGAAACTTAAAAGTCTTTCTGATTTTTCCGAAACGAAGCACGTGTCCTCTCTTTTCATTCGCTTATTAAAAACCTGATCGGAAAATTCTGCCACCTCCCTTATTCTTGAAATTTCCGATTCTCCAAGT